>JACQEW010000150.1 GCA_016200365.1 Nitrospinota bacterium | reverse complement strand
TCTCCTCCCTGTATTTTGATATAAATTACCTAAATTGTTTAATGTCGTTGCAACATCTGGCAGATACCCCCTGTTCTCTCTCAATAATTCCCTTCTAATCCCCAATGCCTCTGTATAAGCCTCTTCCGCCTCTTTTCTCCTCCCTGTATTTTGATATAAATTACCTAAATTGTTTAATGTCATTGCTCGATTATGAGGATTTATTCCCGCTCCTTCTCCGATAAACCTTCCGATGCGATCTGCTGTATTGGACGGCAGCTCATGAAAGAGATTAGAAGCGCCAATACTGCTAAAAACATCGGCTATCGTCCCTTTAATGCCATCCTCATCACATGTCCCTTTTTCATAACAAAGGAGAAGGAGGGAGAAGATATTTAAAAGGTCCCTCTCTGTATGTCTCTTTTCCTGTAAAACCCTTAAAAGCTGATTTTTAAAATCGCTCAAAACAGCATCTTCTATCGTAAAATCTCTTTTAAAATAGGATGTGATAATCCTGTAGGGGGAAAACAGGGCGCCGTGATTCTGCAAAATCAACAGAGAGTTTTTAATAAGGGAGTTAAAGTCAGGGGTAAAGAGAGCATCCATGAGCCTTTGTGAGAAGGGGTATTCCATGATAAAGAGCCTTTGTGCATCCTTTCTAAATTTATCGAAATATTTTCTGTAAAACTCAAAAAACCCTTTAAAATCACTTAGCTCAAAGAGTTTTTCAAGGGTGTCGAATTTTGTCTCTACTGCCTTTGAAATGGAGAGGGGATGAAGCCCAAGTTTTTTATATATCTCTTCGCTGCGGCTCATAAAATAATCTCTATCATCTTCAGACATGCCTGATAGTAAAAAACCGACCTCTGCCCTTTCATATTCGCCTATTTCAAGGACATTGCTTAGTTTTTCCCTGTTATTTAAACGAATAATCATTCGGCTCGTGAATATGGTAAAGATATTCCCTGTCTGCATGATACTGCCGATTAAATCCTTCCACCCGGGCTTAATGATTCCCTCCTCATCCTGCATTGTCTCCTCGAGATTATCGAGGATAAAAAGGGTCTTCTCCTCGAGCGTCTCTGTGATTAATCTCCATTTCTGTCTGTTCAATATCTCGACAGGCTTTTTAGAATCGAGAAGTCCTTTAATCCCGTCATACTTCACAATATCTTCACCTGCAAGCCCTTTTAAAATCTCATTAAGGAGGGTTTCGGGCCCTGTGATGCCTTTGTCCTTCAAATCAAAAAACAGGATATTCTTAAATTTCGCATCATAGAAGCGGGAGAGGTAATTTGCCATTGTGCTTTTCCCTGCGCCGCCGATGCCGTGCAGGACAAGGTAATTCCCCTTTTCTATCAAATCCGAGGCATTTCTGACTATCGCGAGCCTATAAACATAATTTCCCGCTGTCTCGGGGGGTCTCTTTACCAGCCTCTTTTTCTTTATTACATGATTCTCCTTAATCTCAAAGAGCCTCTTACCTGATTCGCCGAATAACACAGGCTTCCACCAGTCTTCAAACAATCTCAGACGGGCGCTATTCAGTGTATTCTCTATCCCCTCATCGAAGATAGTTTTATAAATCCCCCTTGTTACATCAGTCGCCGCATCGTCCCGGACACTGACAAGATTGGCGATTACATACGCAGAGGGGACGCCCTTATAGATATGATAGGCAAGGGAGGGGTTCATTTCAGACGAGCTTGCAGTCTCGCATGCGTCAAAATAGAACAGCTTTACATCCGAGCCTTTGAATATCTCCTTAAGCTCATCCGCGCCAATAGCCTTTGCGTATCTGGAATCCCTCTCATCCTCTATAAACAACTCCCCGCCCTTTGACCCATGTCCGGTAAAATGGACAATATCATACCTGCCCTTTAGCAGCCTCTCCCTGATTGTTGCCTTATCTGCCTTTTCCTCTACATCTATCTCCACAATCCCCTTTATTATATATTCATCCAGCGCCTTATAGATGACAGCGAGCTCTTTAAGGAGATCGAGGGGCGCTGTCTTATAAATATTAAGAGGCTCGGAGAGGATAATCAAAATCCTTACAGGCGAAGGAGAGGAGGTTATCTTTTTATCGAGGCTCGGTATGCCCCTTAAAATGGAGATATTCCTCTTTTTCAAGAGGAATCCATTATCGCTCCCATCCCTGTTTATAAGCTCAAAGGGTATATTATGGACATCCAGAATCTCCGAGCTTATTGTGAGTATCAGATGCTCGTTATTAGAGAGGCCGTCAAGCCTCTTTGTTATTCTATCCATTCTCTCTTTTGTCGAAAAGATAGAATGGAAAATCTCATAACCGAATCCGATAAGCTCCGTATCATCGAGAGTTCCCTCACTTTTAAGCTTCTCGGTATAGTAGCCGCTCAGTTTATAGGCAGTCCCCCTGTCGTCATCAACCCTTATCGTTTCTTTATCAATATAAATATGCACAGTATCCATAATTCTTTTATGCCCCTCATATAGCGCTTAAATTTTACCTCATATTATATCATTATCCTGTAACAGTCAAATGACGGATAAAGACATACAATCAGTGTTTAAAAGCCTTTGCATCAAGATAACTATATGCTATAATTGTTTTGTAAGGAGGACTTATGTCTGAGGATTTAACGATAAATTCTGTAAGTGATGTTTTGGCTGCAAGGGGCAAGACCCAGAAGGCTAAAATTGAGACAGGTGTTCAGAAGATGGCTATAAAACAGCAGAAGACAGAGGGGAAAAACCTGCTCAAGCTAATCAAAGGCTCGAAGATAGATGTCATGGCATAAAAAGAACAAAAACCTGATAATCCACAGATTTCACAGATTAATATACACATTGTTCCATTGCTCCATTGTTCCATTGTTAAAACAATGAAGCCATGAAACAATGAAACAATATCTTAAAAAATCTGCGGTAATCTGCGAAATCTGCGGATATATTTTTTTATGAACAGTCAATTTTTAAAGGCATGCAGAAGGGAAAAGACGGATTATACACCTATCTGGCTCATGCGCCAGGCAGGCAGGTATATGAAGGAATACCGGGCAATACGGGAAAAACACTCATTTCTCACGATGTGTAAAACCCCTGAGATTGCAGCAGAGGTTACACTCCAGCCTGTAAAAAAATTGGGCGTTGATGCTGCGATAATCTTTGCAGATATTCTCCTGCCTCTTGAAGGGATGGGGATTAATCTTGAGTTTGCAAAGAATGAGGGACCAATTATCCATAATCCGGTTAGAAACAGGTCTAACATTGAATCTCTGCACCCTATAGAACCTGAAAGGGATGTGCCGTTTTTAATTGATGCCATAAAGATTACCAGAAAAGAGCTCAATGGAAGTATCCCCCTGATTGGTTTTTCAGGCGCCCCCTTCACCCTCGCCAGTTATATCATTGAAGGCGGTCATTCGAGAAATTTCATACATACAAAGTCATTGATGTATAACGACCCTTCTTCATGGCATACCCTGATGGAAAAAATCGCTGGTGTTATAATCAGCTATCTTAAGGCGCAGATACATGCAGGGGCGCAGGCGGTTCAATTATTCGATAGCTGGGTGGGATGCCTCTCTCCAGGAGATTATAAAGAATTTGCTGCTCCATACTCAAAGAAAATCATAGACGCTTTAAAATTAGACTCTGTTCCTATTATCCACTTCGGCACTGACTCCTCCAATATTCTTGAGGCAATGAAAGATGCCGGCGGAGATGTAATCGGCGTAGACTGGCGGATAGATTTGGACATAGCGTGGAAGAGGCTGGGTTATGATACGGCAATTCAAGGAAACTTAGACCCCGTTGTTTTATTTGCCTCGCCAGTAGAAATCGAAAAGAGGGTAAAAGATATTTTAAACAGGGCTGGAGGTAGACCGGGTCATATATTCAATCTCGGTCACGGCATCCTCCCCCAAACCCCTGTCGAGAATGTCAAATTCCTTGTAGAGACTGTTCACAGGTATAGTAAGAAACCTTGATTTACGATTTACAATTTACGATTTACAATTTAACAATCTGGGCTATAAAATCGTAAATCGTAAATCTAAAATCGTAAATTCTAATGATAGCCGTTCTCCTTCTCGTATTCGGATGTCCTGATTCTCCCGAATCCATAGAGCCATTTATCGCCAATATAATGGGTGGCAGAAAACCCTCCCCAGAACAACTACAAAAAATCAAAGAAAGATACCGGATGATTGGCGGACATTCTCCCCTTCTTGATATTACTCGAAGACAGGCAGAGGCACTTGAAAAAAGATTAAATTCCAAAATCCCCCTTAATCCCCCTTTATTAAAGGGGGAAAAATCTCCTCCAAAGGGGGATTTCAGGGTATTTGTTGGGATAAGGCACTGGCATCCTTTTATCAAAGATACTTTGAAGGAAATTGTAAGTTCAGGAATAAAACGGATTGTTACAGTAATTATGTCGCCCCATCACTCTAAATTCAGCACTGACGGCTATATTAAGGCATTAAAGGAGGCAAAAGCTGAACTCCTCCCCCTCTCCCCCTCTTTTATAAAGGGGGGGCTGGGGGGGGTTG
>JACQEW010000135.1 GCA_016200365.1 Nitrospinota bacterium | reverse complement strand
GATTAATGATGCTGAAACCGCAGCAGAATGTTTTAAAAGCGGCGCCTTTGATTATTTTACCAAAGAATTTGATTATGACATCTTCAGACAGAGGATAAAAAATGTATTCTTCTTGGTCAGCACCTTACAATCTTCTTCGTATAATCGTTCAGTTTTTTAACAGGGGTATTTTCTGTAACTAACTTACCTTCCCCATCCTCTTTAAAAATCTCTTTAAATGGAGGGTTTCTGCCGATTAAAGCCTTTGCGTAAAGAGAATCTGAATTAAAATCCCATTCTAATTCTACGGCAGTGAGGGGATATTCGGCAGGAATCTGCATAACTTTACCGCCTGCTGACGGATTGTATGCGCTTCCGTGGGCGCAGCAGCATATTACATTATCTCCTCCGTAGATGAAGGATGTCTCTCCTGGCGGATAATATTTTATCAATGTCTCGCTCGGATTCGGTCGGACAAATTCATGCGTGCAGATTGCTACATAAGCCGCAATAGATTTGTTTGCTCCAACGCCTCCCGGATGAATATAAAACTGCCCTGTCTCCGATTCAACTTTTAAAGGCTCTATTGTTTCATTAAGGTTAAGCAGCAAAACAGGGATATTGTGATAGGGATAGAAGAATATGTAGTTTTCGTTTTTTTTAATCTCCGATGTCTTAAAGGGTTCTTTATTTTCAGTTGTAAGCAATACCCTGTTGTATTCCCTTCTTGAGTAGCCTTCGGCAGCAATAGCTTCCAATAAATCGAATGGCTTCCCAAGCAGTATCCCTCCTGCTCCTACAGCAAAACCTTTTAAGGCGTCCCTTCTACAGATTTTCATTTTATAAATTAGCCACAGACTTACACAGACTAAAAAAGTATTTGACAGGATTAACAGGATAATCAAGATGAATTACAAAAGAGCAGAAGATAGAGGATAGAAGTCAGAAGATAGATTTCTACCCTCTATTTTCTAACTTCTATCTTCTTATCTTTTTTTAATCCTGTATATCCTGTCTAAAATCAGGTTTTTGTTCTATTTTTTAGTCTGTATTAGTCAGTGGCTAAATGAACTTAACAGCCCGAGTTAGCAGCCTCCCTGTTTGCCCATGTTTTGTATTTTATATTTACACCCTTTTCAGATTTTACAACTATATAAAGGTCATCAAAATCCGGCGCCCTGAAACTCAAAGATTTCTTCCCTTTTAAGACGGTATTATTATAAATCTCTTCAAAACTCTTTAATCCCCGTGTAAGAGCCATATAATCCATCACCTTTAGCGCCATTATTGGTATATCTTCGGATGCCTCAATCTCAATCTGCAGCTCAGGCAGATTCTGTGTCAACCTGATAGAATCTATCCCTTTCTTAAAAAATGCACTTGCACCGCTTCTCAAGAGTGCTTCTCCCTTGAAAAGCCTGTCTATCCTATCTTTCACATTTTCATAAGTTATGTTAAATCTCGCCCCATCTTTGGCAATAAAGAACACTGTCTGGTCATCAAACATTGCCGGTATGGGATAGATATACCATGTAATACTTTTCACATCAAAGGCGCCTTCTGTCGAGCCGCTCTTACAATAACTATTATACTGCGGGGTATACATTATGAAAATATCTATAGGCTTATCGGAGGTAATCTCTACAAAGGCGACCTTCTCCCTCTCGACAAATACCTTTTTTTCGTATTCGATAGAGTTTTGATTGTCGGCAATAGCACGACTGCAGGTTAGTAAAAATATTATAAGGACTGTAAAAAGTGTTAATAACTTATTCATAGTGAACTTATTGCCAATTCAAAAAATCCCCTCACCTTAATCCTCTCCCCAGAGGGGAGAGGTAGGGTGAGAGGTGGTTTTATGCACCAAAGAGGCTCTTTAAGAGCGTTGATTCCCATGCTGCCCTCGAATCCCTGTAATCGGTCTTAGGGTCATCGGCAGTTGCCTTGAGCATCTTTCCGTCCTTCTCCCAATCAACCCTTATCAGCAATGACTCGGTGCTGGATGCGTAGGGATAGCAGATGTTATGAATCGGCACAGGCTCTTTTACGCTGTATCCCATGCCTATCGCTGCATAGTGGGCGGCGTTCTTCCCCTCATAGAATGCGGTATAGGCAGACTTCGTATACGGCGTTTTGGCACAGTCGCCTGTTCCAAATATATTCCCGAATTTCTTGGATTTAAAGGTGGTAGGATCCACATCCGCAAAGGGGTCTCCAAGCCCCGACTCTTTTATAAGTGTAGACGCCTTATTCGGCGGGATTAGTGTTACAAGGTCATACTTTATTTTCTCTCCTTTATCTGTCACAAGCTGATTGTTTGCACCGTCAACCTCAACCACCTTATTATTCGGCATATACTTAATGCCCTTCTTCTCAAAGACGGTAAGCCACTTCTGAGCCAATGGCGGAGGCTGGGGCTTATCATTTGCATCGGCAACAACAACTTCTGCACTGACACCCTTCTTCTTGAAAAATTCATCGAGGAGGCATGCGGTTTCATAAGGACCAGGCGGGCATTTGAATGGCGCTGACGGAACAGATACTACTACCTTGCCCCCTTTAAAACTTTCAACCCTTCTTCGGAGCTCAATCGTTCCCTCTAACTCCCACGAATGTGCATTGTATGCAGGATGCTCCGATAACTGTAAAATCTCCTCATCCGCAAGCCTTATGCCTGTCGAGACCAGAAGATAGTTATAGGTTATGTTGCCCTTACTGGTCATTACTTTATTGTCTTCGGGTAAAATGCCTCCTACCTCCGTTTTTATTACCTTTACACCCTTTTCTCTAAGAGGATAGTAGCTCCTTACTGCATCCTCTAACTTCTTCATGCCAACACTGTAATCAATGTGAGAGGGACCTGATACAAAGAATGGGTTTTTTTCAAGCAATATGATTTCCGCATCAGGGGCAAGCTCCCTCAAGGTATTTGCAAAGGATACCCCTGAAAAACCCCCTCCGATAATTACGACCCTCTTGCCGCCCGGAGCAGATAGTATATCCTTATGAAATGCAGGTTTCTCCTCTGCATATGCAGGTTTTGTAAAATAGCCTCCAAGCCTGTCGGCGACTGTAAGACCTGCAAATGTCCCTCCTATAACCTTTAATGCATCTCTCCTTTTCATAAAAACCTCCTTTCAAAAAAAAGGTCACCAGTGCACCAGAGCACCAGGACACCAGTTTTTATTTATCTCTTAAACAAATAAGCTGACATTTGCATCTACTGCAAAATCGAGGAATGTGGCAGCCCCTCCTATCTCCACACCGTCAATGAGGTCTTCTTTTTTTACCCCCATGACATCCATTGTCATCTGGCATCCTATAAGCCTGACTCCCCCCTCCTTTGCCATATCCAGAAGCTTTGGTATGGTAGCTACATTTGCCTTGCTCATCCAGCTTTTCATCATCATTGTTGCCATTGCCGTCATCCCCGGCAGTGCACCTAAGATATTCGGCATGGGGACAGGCATTGCAGGATTTGCAAGGGGCGGAACCTTCAGGGAATTAAATTTATGCTTGTTGATTATATCCAGCCCGTAGAATGTGAAAAATATCCCTGCCTCCATATCCATGGAGATAGCCGCCGTTGCAAGGATAAGCGGCGGGTATGCCATATCCAGTGTCCCCTTTGATGCAATAAGTGCTATCCTTTTCGGTTTTTCATCAGCCATATTCTCGCCTCCTTTAAAAAGTGAAGAGTGAAGAGTTAAAAGTGATGAGTTAAAAGATTCCTGATAATTTTTAACTCTTAATTCTTAACTCTTAACTCTGTCTTTACTTCATCTTCTTCACATAAAACTTCAGCACTTTACCTTCCTGTTCCTCTTTTAGCAATTGATGACCTGTCCTCTTTGCCCATGAGTGCATATCGCTGGTTGCGCCTGCGTCCGTTGACTCCATGACCAGAACCTGTCCGATCTGAAGTTTCTTTATAGACATATTGGTTTTAACTATAGGCTCCGGACATATCAAACCCTTGCAGTCCAATGTAGAATCTACTTTTATCACTTCAGCCAATTTTCATCCCCCCTTTCATAAAAGAGTTAAGAGTTATGAGTTAAGAGTTATGAGTTATGAGGAATAGTTTTTTTAATAATTCTTCACTTTTAACTATTAACTCTTAACTTCTTTTCACCTTACCACCAGCACCGGGCAGGCGGCGTTAATGATTATCCTCTCTGTCGTGCTTCCCATAATCGCTTTGTTAATACCCCTCCATCCATAAGTCCCCATGATTATCAGATTGTTCTTCAGCTTATTGGCAGTCTCTATTATCTTTTCTTCTATATGCCCTTCGAGAATCTCCGTTTTTATTGATACCCCGTGACCCGAAGCAATCCCCTTTGCGGTGGCGATAATCTTCTGCGCCTCCTTGAAAAGTCCGTTCTTTATTGAATCGGTCATAAAAAATTCTATGATTTCCTCATAGCGGGGAATTACATATATGACCGTTATCTTTGCGCTGTCAATCTTAGCCATCTCACAGGCACGGTTCAATGCCTTCTTGCTGAACTCAGAGCCGTCAAAAGGGAGGGTGATCGAATCGTATTTTCCGATGCACTCGGTGCAAGGTTTTTTCACCACGAGGACATCGCAGGGTGAATCAACGACAACCCGTGAAGTCACACTCCCCATTAACAATACCTTCCATTTCTTTTTGCCATAGGTCCCCATTGCAATGAGGTTAGCCTTTCTTTCACGGGCGGTATTAACTATAACTTCAGGCGGCGCGCCCTCAAGAACGAGGGATTCCACTTTTATACTGTAGTCAGATGCAGCAGTTTCTCCTGTCTTGCGATAGAACTCTCTTACCTGTTCCAATCGTTTTTCTGAGCGGGATGGAG
>JACQEW010000141.1 GCA_016200365.1 Nitrospinota bacterium | reverse complement strand
GGGCTATTCCTTTGGCGATTCTCATATCAATTACGAAATTGACCGTGCATTGAAAGAATCTGAAGGGCGGCTAACTGTTCTTGTTTTTACGGGAGACGAGCAACTTAATGGGTTAATCAAAAATTGGATAGATGATCCCCAAACCAAAGAACATGTCCGAATTCACTCAAAAAATGGGTTCTGCCATGCCGACAAAGCCTATGAAAGTAAAAGGGACTTGCCTTGGTGGAAATTTGAGGTATTGGCGAGAATTCTTGGAGGTGAACTATGAGCAAAAATCAGCCAGGTGATCCTATTGAAAATATGGCCATCGGAACCATTATTGAAGTAGATGGAACCCATATTGTCGCAGAACTTGACAATAGTATCTCGGAATTATCTCGTGTATATGGGGGTGTCATCTATCCGATAGGGCAGTTTGGTTCAATTATTCGAGTACATTTTGGAACTTCCATTATTTACGGCTATGTAAGCCGACTACGTATGAAGTCTGAATATCAGGCAGAAAAAGGACTTTCAACTGATTTGAATCCAACCGCGCGAGTTGTGGAAGCTGACTTGTTTGGTGAAGGCGAATGGGTAAAGGAGGGTGCGACTGAAAACAAATGGCATCTTTGCTTTGAGCGTGGCGTCAGTACATTTCCGCTTCCTCAGCAAAAGGTTTATCTGACTCCCAGAACGGAGCTTCAGTATGTTTTTGGCCACGGCGGGAATGCTGCGATTGAAATTGGTGAACATGTTGGTTCTGGTGGCACCCCAGCCTATGCTGATATGAATGAATTGCTCGGAAAACATACAGCAGTTTTAGGTTCGACAGGTTCTGGAAAGTCTGGAACAGTTGCTGCAATACTGCATGCAATTCTTGATCGTGGGGAAAAGGCCGGTTATGGAAAGTGGAATCCACAAATTGTGATATTTGATCCGCATAATGAATACGGCGACGCCTTCCCTGGCCACAAGCGATTATCAACTGATGAGGGAACGCTTGTACTCCCTTACTGGATGCTCAATCTAGATGAAACGATTTCGTTATTGGTAGGAAAAACAGAATATGCGGCGACATCTCAATCGAACATAGTAAAAAACGCACTGCTGAAATGCAGAGAGTCATCAGCAAGAGACATCCTTAAACTGTCCCTTTCAGATATAACGGTGGATTCACCAATGCCATATCTTTTGGGTGATGCTTCTGGATTAGATGAATTTGGAAAGAAGAATGGAACGCCCTATAATGAAGGGTTTGTGGGTGCAATCAATGAGCAACGACCTGTTAATCAGAATAAAAAAGATCACGAGGATTATAACAAAGTAATACGCAAACTAAATTCGCTTCAAAGGGATTCGCGGCTTCAATTCTTGATGCGCCCTTGGGATGGGAAAACAGATGGTTTTCCAGAGGTTGTCGAACAGTTTTTAGGAGCCGATGAAACTGTTCGCGTTGTGGATTTATCTGGCGTTCCAAGCGAGATCGCCGGAACTGCGACGGCTACGATAGCGCGAACATTATTCTCCGTAAAATTGTGGCAAACTTCAGAAGAGCGCGAGAAAAGCCCTATACTTATTATATGTGAAGAAGCCCACAGATATGTCCCGGACCGTGGTGAAGCACAATATGCTGCGGCACAAGATGCAATTCGCCGAGTAGCAAAAGAGGGCCGAAAATATGGTATTGGACTAATGTTGGTATCCCAACGCCCTAGTGAAGTTGAATCTACTGTTTTGTCACAGTGTAATTCTTGGATCGTTCACCGAGTGAGTAATGATACTGATCGCGAGCATGTTCGTTCGATACTTCCTGATTCTTTAATCGGCTTAACTAAAGTACTTTCAGGTCTCCGACGTCGGGAAGCTATTTTCGTCGGTCAAGCAACACTGTTGCCATCTCGTATTATGATAAAAGAACTTAAAAAGGAACAACTACCTCGTTCTCATGATATTGACTTTGACAAGGGCTGGCAAAATGACATAACAAATTTAGATAACCTAAAAGACATCGGGAATAGATGGAGAACCCAAAAAAGAAACATTGCAGGCAGCGATACTGAACAGAAAATAATTAAGCCGTAAGATAATTATTGAGTGCCTGCAAAATATGTTATTACCCAAGCTCATGAGCGGGGAAGTGAGGGTTGAGTATGAAAACAATTGAAGGGTTATAAAATATGTCCAAAAATAAAAAATTACCTGACAATCAAATTACCGTTTATCAAACACCTGATGGAAAAATCAACATTGAGGTGCTATACGCTAATGAAAACATCTGGTTGCCGCAAAAACGAATGTCAGAGTTATTCGGATGCAGCGCGGATAATATCTCTTTGCACCTTAAAAACATCTATGCAGAGAAGGAACTTGATGAATCGGCAACTGCCGAGGATTTCTCGGTAGTTCAGATTGAAGGAAATCGCGAGGTTATCCGTAATGTAAGGTGTTATTCACTTGAAGCAATTATTGCGGTGGGGTATAGGGTTAACTCTGAACGCGGCACTCAGTTCCGTCAATGGGCAATTTCAATTCTTCAGCAATATATTCATAAAGGCTTTGCGATTGACAGCGATAGATTCAAATATGGTTCCCGTTTCAGCACACGATATTTTGACGACTTACTTGAAGAAATCCGGGATATCCGTTCAAGTGAGCGGATGGCGTATCAGAAAATTACCGATATTTACGCCACTTCTATTGACTATTCGCCAAAAGCGGAGGACACAAAACAGTTCTTTGCGACGGTACAGAACAAACTGCACTTTGCTATTACCAGGCAGACCGCCGCGGAAATTATAGCCACACGAGCCATGAGCGACAAGCCAAATATGGGATTGACATCATGGCGAAAAGGACTTGGCGGTAAAATCATGCCAGGTGATGTTGCCATAGCAAAAAACTATCTGGACAAACCGGAGCTTGATCATTTGAACCGCATAGTTACCATGTATCTTGACTATGCGGAATTACAGGCGGTTCGTAATAAGCCAATGTACATGAAAGATTGGATTGAAAAACTGAATGCCTTTCTGAAGTTCAGTGAATACGAAATACTTACAAATGCCGGGCAAATCAGTCATGAAGTTGCTCTGGCTCTTGCCAACAAAGAATATGAAAGATTCAAGAAAATTCAGGATAAAAATTACATCTCCGATTTTGACAAAGAGATAAAGCGCATCACAGGAAAAAAAGATGACGACAAATAAAATCAATGAGTCACAAATCGAAACCTTTGCAATAAAAACCCTCCAGTCTTTAGGCTGGGAGTATATTCATGGTCTGGCGATTGCTCCGGGCGCGGAACATGCGGAAAGGGAAAGTTTTGAGCAAATAATTTTAAAACATCGCTTACGCAAGGCTGTTTCACGGCTTAATCCTGATATTCCCTCTGATGCCCAGGAGCAGGCTGTGCAAAAGGTCTTGCGTATTTATTCCCCTGATTTGCTGCATAACAACGAGACCTTTCACAAATTCTTAGTTGAAAAAGTAAAAATCCCTTATCAGCAGGACGGCTATGAAAGAAGCTATGAGGTAAGCCTGATTGATTTTGACAATCCTCTGAATAATGAATTCTTAGCGGTCAATCAATATACAATTATAGAGAACAATCAAAATAAGCGTCCTGATGTCTTGCTATTTGTAAACGGTATTCCGTTAGTCGTAATTGAATTAAAGAATGCGGCTGATGAAAACGCTACTATCAGGAAGGCTTATGACCAGATACAGACTTACAAAGCAACAATCCCAAGCCTTTTCACCTATAACGCCGTATGTGTAATTTCAGACGGCATGGAATGCAGGGCTGGCAGCGTTTCCGCAGGGTTCAGCCGCTTTATGGCGTGGAAATCTGCTGATGGAAAGACCGATGCCTCGCGCTTTTCCCCACAGTTGGAGACTCTTGTAAAAGGGATGCTGAATCCTGCCACGCTTTTAGATATTGTCCGCAATTTCATCGTATTTGAAAAAACAAAGAAGGAAGATGCAAAGACAGGGATTACACAAGTTGAGACTGAAAAGAAGCTGGCGGCATATCATCAATATTATGCAGTCAACAAGGCTATTGAAAGCACCATAAAAGCATCGCTAAAAGAGGGCAGCAAGAAGGGCGGCGTTGTCTGGCATACGCAGGGTTCAGGTAAAAGCATCAGCATGGTATTTTATGCAGGCAAGCTGATTACCTCTGTTGGAATGCAAAACCCGACTATCGTGGTTATAACAGACCGCAATGATTTAGACGACCAGTTGTTTGAAACCTTTGCCGCATCAAAACAACTGCTCAGACAAGAGCCGGTGCAGGCAAGAGACCGCGAACATTTAAAAGAGATTTTAAAGGTTGCTTCCGGCGGGATTGTGTTTACCACCATCCAGAAATTTTTGCCGTAGGCAGGCAGGGCGGAATATGACAGGCTTTCGGACAGAACTAATATAGTTGTTATCGCTGATGAAGCCCATCGGACTCAATACGGCTTTGAAGCAAAGATGCTTGATGAAAGGGACAAAGAGACCAAAGAGGTAATTGGCAAACGGATAGCCTACGGCTTTGCCAAGTATATGAGAGATGCACTGCCAAATGCCACATATATCGGATTCACAGGCACTCCGATTGAAAGCACAGACATAAACACCCCGGCAGTATTCGGGCAGTATGTTGATATATACGATATTTCACAATCAGTGGCGGACGGTGCGACAGTCAAGATTTATTACGAAAGCCGTCTGGCAAAAGTCAATCTTGACGAGGAAGGCAGACGCTTGATTGAGGAGTTTGATAAAGAACTTGAAGAAGACGAGGAAATAACCGACAGGCAAAGAGCCAAAGCCAAATGGACGAAACTTGAAGCGATTGTAGGAAATTCAGAGAGGGTAAAAAACTTAGCCGGAGATATTGTAACGCACTTTGAGCAGAGGCAGGCTGTCTTTGACGGCAAGGGTATGATTGTCGCCATGAGTCGTAGAATTGCTGTTGACCTTTACAATGAAATTATCAGGCTCAGACCTGAATGGCATAATGACGACTTGACCAAAGGGGTAATCAAGGTCGTAATGACCGCCTCCAGCGCGGATGGTCCTGTTATGCAGAAACTTCATACTACTAAAGGAGAGCGTAAGATTTTGTCCGACAGAATGAAAGACCCGGCAGACCCTATGAGATTGGTTATTGTGAGGGATATGTGGCTCACGGGGTTTGATGCGCCGTGTTTGCATACAATGTATATTGATAAGCCCATGAGAGGACATACCCTGATGCAGGCAATAGCAAGAGTGAACAGGATATTCAAAGATAAGCCGGGCGGATTGGTCGTGGATTATCTTGGCATAGCGTCAGACCTCAAAAAGGCGTTGTCTTTTTATTCCGATTCTGGCGGCAAGGGAGACCCGGCAGAAGGACAGGAAAAGGCGGTTGCAATGATGATTGAGAAACTGGAAATAGTGCGCCAGCTTTTCTTTGAAGAGAGCAAGACAAAAAAAGCAATTATGATTGCTGAACCATCTGCTTATTATTCCGATTATCCCGGAACTGGCTTTAATTACAATCGGTTCTTTACAGCTTCCCCGCAAGAAAAGCTATCCATTATCCTGCAGGCAGAGGAGCATATCTTAGGTTTAGAAGACGGCAAGAACCGTTTTATCCGTGAGGTTACATTGCTCAGTCAGGCTTTTGTTCTCTCCATACCGCATGAAAAGGCATTGGCAGTTAAAGATGAAGTCGCATTCTTTCAGGCAGTAAAGGCAAGGCTTGTAAAATTTATCGGCGGTGGCACAGGCAGGGCTGATGTAGATATTGAAACAGCCATAAAGCAGATAGTTGACGAGGCATTGAGTTCCGAGCAGGTGATTGATATTTTTGATGCCGCCGGGATTAAGAAGCCTGAAATATCTATACTCTCAGAGGAATTTTTATTGGAAATAAAGGGGATGAAACATAAGAATCTTGCCCTTGAATTGCTGAAAAAGATATTGAATGATGAAATCAAAATCCGTTCAAAAACCAATCTTGTAAAAGGCAGGGCATTGCTTGAGATGCTTGAAACGGCAATTAAGAAATACAACAACGGACTGCTTACAACAGCGGAAATCATACAGTTCCTTGTTGATGAAGTAGCCAAAAAAATAAGAGAGCATGACGAAAGAGAAAAAGAGCTGAATTTATCAACGGAAGAACTGGCGTTTTATGACGCGCTTGCAGAAAACAAATCGGCAGTAGAGGTTCTCGGCAATGAAAAGCTGAGAATCATTGCGATTGAGGTGGCAGAAAAGGTAAAGGCTAATGCAACGATAGATTGGACAATCAGGGAAAGCGCAAGGGCAAAGCTGATGGTGCTGGTAAAAAGAACATTAACCAAATACGGCTATCCTCCGGATATGCAGCAAAAGGCAGTTGATACAGTTCTGAAACAGGCTGAACTATTGGCGGATTATTTTGTAGAAAAGAAATAAGAGTTACGGGACTTAAAACAAGTTAAAAGAGTGATTTTTTTGTTTTGGGTTTATGTGTATGTTAAAATTAATTCAATGTCATATTTTCTTTCAATCTTAGGACTTGTGTTGATTGTAGAGGGACTGCCGTATTTTGCCTTTCCTGAGCATGTTAAGGAGCTTGCAAAGCGTCTTCCTGATATTCCCGACGGCATATTGAGAGGACTTGGACTCCTCCTTATGCTTTCCGGCTTATTGATTGCCTATATCGGAAAAATGTATATGTAATCTATCTTTTCACCCCATCCCTTAATTGCGCTAATCTTTTTCTCGCTAATCTTTTTCTTTTGTTTTTCTAATGTGCTGTGTTAAAATTATAAAACTTGTCCCGTTATGTATTAGAACGGGAATCGAAACCAAAAGGAGGCTGCATTGAAAGTAGAGGTATCCGAGGTCAAATCCTGTGTAAAGAAATTAAAGATAGAAGTTCCTGTTGATATATTAAATAAAGAAATAGATAACGCATACAGGGAGTTGGGTAAGACCGTTAATATCCACGGCTTTCGCAAAGGGAAGGTTCCGAGAAGGGTGCTTGAGCAGCATTACAGCAAGAATGTAGAATCCGATGTCCTGCAGAAGATAATCCCGGACACTTATAAGCATGTAATAAAGGAGCATAACCTTCGTCCTGTAGGCAGCCCCCAGGTTGAGGATGTTAAGATGGAGCAGGGCGAGCCCCTCTCGTTCAGCATCACAGTAGAAATACTTCCGGATATAACCCTGAAAGATTACAATCACCTCGAATTTACCAGAACCGTTGTTCGTGTGGCTGATGAGGATGTTGAAAAGAGCTTGAAGGGTATTCAGGAGATGCATGCAGAGTTTGAAGGGAGCGATGAGCAGGCAATCGAGGTCGGCGACTATGCAATTCTCGATTGCGAAGGTTTTTCAGGAGATATGCCTATAAAAAAGTGGAGTAACCGTCCTGTCTTTGTAGGCTCAAATGCCTTTATGCCTGAAATCGAGAAGGAGATTACAGGATTAAAAAAGGGGGATGCAAAGGAGACTAAAATAACCTTTCCTCCTGATTATCCTGATAAGGATATGGCTGGAAAGGAGATAAATTTTAAGACAGTCGTAAAAGAGGTGAAAAAGAGGAAGTTAAAGCCATTAGACGATAATTTTGCAAAGGAGGCAGGCGGTTATCAGAATCTTGAAGAATTGAGGACAAAGGTAAGGGAGAACCTTGAAGGCAATGAAAAGGCTAATGCCGACTCCAAATTGAGAGACGAGCTGCTCGATAAATTAATGGAGATGAATCCTATCGAGCTTCCCCCCGCGATTGTAGAGGAAGAAATGGACTCTTTTGTATACAGCGCCCGGCAGAGGCTTGCCTCACGGGGAATAGATTTGGATAAATCGGGCATCAATATGAATGAAGTAAGAGAAGGGTTCAGAGGGGATGCTGTAAAAAGCCTGAAGGGAGAGCTGATACTCGGGAAAATTGCAGAAAATGAGACGATAACGGTCGGCGATGAGGAATTGGATGAGGAGATAAAGAGATACGGCTTGACGATGAAAGAAAATTTTCATGTGTTAAAAAGGAAGATGCAGGGGAACGGCTCGATTGATAAGCTGAAAAAGAGGATGTTGATTGATAAGACCTTCGATGCTATAATGAAAAAGCTTAAGGTAAGCGATATTTATGTTGAAAGAGAAAGCGAGGTAGGCAAATGAATCTGATTCCAATGGTGGTGGAGCAGACGCCGCGGGGCGAAAGGGCTTATGATATTTATTCCCGTCTTTTAAAAGACAGGATTATATTCATGGGCACGCCGATTGAAGATTATGTATCGAATATTATAATAGCACAGCTTTTATTCCTGGAGGCTGAAGACCCCGAGCAGGATATTTATATATATATAAACTGCCCGGGAGGCATTGTTACATCGGGTCTTGCGATATACGATACGATGCAGTATATAAAACCCGATGTTCAGACTATATGTATTGGGCAGGCAGCGAGCATGGGCGCGCTTTTGCTGTCGGCAGGGGCAAAAGGGAAGCGGTTCGCCCTTCCTCACTCCAGGATTATGATTCACCAGCCCTCCGGCGGCTTTCAGGGTCCATCCGCCGACATCGAGATTCATGCAAAGGAGATACTGAAGATGAGGGAGACCCTCGACGGCATTATGTCGAGGCATACAGGGCAGCCTTTGAAAAAAATCAGGGTGGATACGGATAGGGATTTCTTCATGTCAGGAGATGATGCAAAGGCTTATGGACTCGTAGATGATGTTATTGCTCGCCACGAGCCTCCGAAATCCAGGAAGGAAGATAAGGAGCAAAAATCTTAATCTATCCACAGATTTCGCAGATTAACGCAGATTATGGAACAAGATGCAAGAGACAAGATGTAAGAGGCAAGAAAGAATCTTGCTTCTTGTTTCTTGCTTCTGATTTATATTTTCTTCTTAATCTGCGTTAATCTGCGTAATCTGCGGATTCATTAAGTCTTTGTTCTTCTTGTAGGGAGAGTATTCTATGTTAAGGAGAGGCAGTGATAACGACCTCCGCTGCTCATTCTGCGGAAAGAGTCAGGATGAGGTCAAAAAGCTTATTGCAGGACCTACGGTTTATATCTGCGACGAATGTATCGAGCTCTGCAATGAGATTATGATGGAGGAGTGGGGGCATGACAAAGAAAATATATTCCACCATATCCCGAAGCCTAAGGATATAAAAAGGATACTGGACGAATATGTCATAGGACAGGAGAGGGCGAAGAAGATACTCTCCGTTGCAGTCCATAACCACTACAAGAGGATAGACAGTCATCTAAATATAAACGATGTGGAGCTGCAAAAGAGCAACATCCTGCTTGTCGGTCCTACAGGGACAGGCAAGACCCTCCTTGCGCAAACCCTTGCAAAAATATTGAATGTCCCGTTTACAATAGCCGATGCCACAACATTAACCGAGGCAGGATATGTTGGAGAGGATGTAGAGAATGTTATATTAAGACTCCTCCAGGCTGCGGATTACGATGTCGAAAAGACGGAAAAGGGTATCGTTTATATAGACGAGATTGACAAGATAAGCAGAAAGTCCGAAAATCCTTCTATTACAAGGGATGTATCCGGCGAGGGTGTCCAGCAGGCGCTCTTAAAGCTGATAGAAGGGACTGTCGCAAATGTCCCGCCTCAAGGCGGGAGAAAACACCCCCATCAGGAGTTCCTTCAGATTGATACCTCGAATATTCTCTTTATATGCGGCGGGGCATTCGTAGGGCTCGAGAAGGTTATAGAGCAGCGGACAGGAAAACAAACGATAGGCTTCGGCTCGAATCCAAAATCGAGGAGAGAAAAAAATATAGGAGATACATTAAAACGGGTTCAGCCTGAAGACCTCCTTAAATACGGACTCATTCCTGAATTTGTTGGAAGGCTCCCTGTTATTGCAACACTGGATGACCTGGATGAAGATTCGCTGGTCAAGATATTATCGGAGCCCAAAAATTCCCTCGTAAAACAGTATCAGAAATTTTTCGAGTTTGAAAGGGTAAAGCTCAGGTTTACCGAAGGCGCCCTGAAGACAATAGCGAGAGAGGCGATGAAGAGAAAATCGGGTGCAAGGGGATTGAGGGCAATCTTAGAAGAGATAATGCTTGATACCATGTATGATATTCCATCTCAATTAGGAATAAAGGAGTGCATTATAAGCGAAGATGTCGTAACAAAGAGGGAACAGCCTCTCATGGTGTATGAAAAAGAAAAACAGGCAAGCTGAAACATCAGAAGCAAGAAGTAAGAAGTAAGAAGCAAGACATCTTGCCTCTTGCATCTTGTATCTTGCCTCTTGCATCTTGAAAATGGAAGAAAAGAAAAAAATACAATCCAATATTCTCCCCCTGCTCCCCTTGAGGGATATTGTAGTTTTTCCACATATGATTATCCCTCTATTCGTAGGCAGGGATAAATCCATCAGGGGAGTGGAGAATGCCATCTCGCAGGAGAAGGGGATTGTCCTCGCAGCCCAGAAAAAGCCTAAAACCAACGACCCTGCCCCCAAAGAGATATATGAAATAGGAACTGCAGCGGATATACTTCAGGTATTGAGACTCTCCGATGGGACAGTAAAGGTGCTGATAGAGGGGATAACCCGCGTAAAGATAGATTCCTATATCGAAAACAATAATTTCTTCGAGGTCAAAGTCTCATTCCCCGAAAAAAAGATTGAAGCCTCTGCGGAGACAGAGGCTCTTATGCGGAGTCTCTACGGACTTTTTGAAGAATATATAAAGATGGGGCAGAAGATGCCGCCCGAAATACTGATGGCGATACAGAATATCGCCGACCCCGGACATCTGTCCGATGCCATAGCCGCCCATCTGTCAATGAAAACAGCGGATAAACAGAAACTGCTCGAGATAATATCCCCGCAGGACCGCATGGAAGATCTTTACCGGGTAATAGAATCCGAGATTGAAATACTGCAGGTAGAGAAAAAGGTAAGGGGAAGGGTGAAGAAGCAGATGGAGCAGAGCCAGAAGGAGTATTATCTGCATGAGCAGATGAAGGCTATACAGAAAGAGCTGGGTAAATACAATGAATTCAAATCGGAGATAGAGGAGCTGAAGGAGAAAATCAAAAATGCAAAGATGCCCGAAGATGTGGATAAAAAGGCATTAAAGGAATTAAAGCGTCTCGAGATGATGCCGCCGATGTCTGCCGAAGGGACTGTTGTGCGGAATTATATTGACTGGCTCGTGGATATGCCGTGGACGATAAGGACAAAGGACAAGCTCAAAATAAAGGACGCCGAAAAGATTTTAAACGAAGACCATTACGGTCTTGAAAAAGTTAAGGAGAGGGTGCTCGAGTACCTTGCCGTGAGGAAGCTCGTAAAAAAGATGAAGGGACCAATACTCTGTCTGGTGGGACCTCCGGGGGTAGGTAAAACCTCTCTCGGCAAATCAATAGCCAGGGCAATGGGGAGAAAATTTGTCCGCGTTTCCCTCGGCGGCGTAAGGGATGAGGCGGAGGTCAGGGGACACAGGAGAACCTATATAGGGGCCCTGCCCGGGAGGATTATACAATCGCTCAAAAAGGCAGGGACAAAGAACCCTGTATTTATGCTTGACGAGATAGATAAGATGAGCATGGATTTTAGGGGAGACCCCTCGTCAGCCCTTTTGGAAGTGCTTGACCCCGAGCAGAACTATACCTTCGACGACCACTACCTTGAGGTTGATTTCGACCTCTCGGAAGTGATGTTTATCACCACTGCAAATGTCCTCCATACTATTCCCCGTCCTTTGCTGGACAGGATGGAGGTAATAAGGATGCCGGGCTATACGGAAGACGAAAAGGTGAATATTGCAAAAATCTTCCTTATGCCAAAAAACATCAGGGAGCATGGACTTAAAGAAAAACAGGTTCAATTCCTGGATGCTGCGATTAGGAAGATCATCAGGCATTATACAAAAGAGTCGGGCGTAAGGAATCTGGAGAGGGAGATCGCCAATATATGCAGAAAGCTGGCAAAGAAAATAGCCACTGAAGGCAGGACATTGAAGACTGTAGTTGTTACGGCAAAGAGCTTAAGCAAGTATCTCGGCATACCTCTCTATCGCATCAGCAAAAAAGGCGAGAGGAGCGAGGTGGGGCTTTCAACAGGTCTTGCATGGACAGAGGTGGGAGGAGAGATGCTTACGACCGAGGTTACTATTATGGACGGGAGGGGGAAACTGACCCTCACAGGACAGCTTGGCGATGTTATGCAGGAATCTGCCCAGGCAGCATTGAGCTATGTCAGGTCAAAGGTTAAGGAGATGGGACTGAACAAAAACTTTTATCAGAAGATTGACATCCATATCCATGTCCCTGAAGGGGCGATTCCAAAGGACGGCCCTTCGGCAGGAATTACAATGGCAACAGCCCTTGTCTCTGCACTCACAAAAAGACCCGTCCGAAGAGATGTAGCGATGACAGGGGAGATTACATTAAGGGGAAAGGTTCTTCCGATAGGCGGTGTAAAGGAAAAACTCCTTGCAGCGCACAGGGGCGAGATTTACAATATCATACTGCCTAAGGAGAACGAAAGGGATTTAAAGGATATACCTGCGAATATAAAGAAGGTGTTGAAGTTCAATCTGGTTGAAAATATGGATGAAGTCTTAAAAGTAGCTTTGGAAGAGCCGCCGGTTCCTATTGCCGAGAAAAAGATGGAAACAGGACCACAGGGAATAACCTACGCTCCCCTCCCCTCATCAGTCCCGATAAATTGATATGACAGGAAAAACATGAATATCGAGCCATTACTGTCGAACTTACTGAATCTTGCGGATTGATGGATTAAAAAAATCAAAATTCAAGACCCCAAATTTCGCTTTAATCTTGCCGGGTTATTACTACCTTTCTGTTAATCCTTTTATGACATTGTAAACTGCCATTAATTCATGAACTTCCATCTCTTTTAGATCATGTGATATAGCATCAATATACCCCTTCTTTTGCTTTTCCTCCTGTTTCTTGTCTTTGAATAATACAGGGACATTAAAATCAAAGAAGTCCTTTATATCTACATTAAGCCTTTCTGCCATTATTGAAAGGGTTTTAAATGAAGGCTGTGACACCCCCCTCTCTAATCTGCTTATATACTCAACACTCAATTCGGTCTTTTCAGCCAGTTTTTCCTGAGTAATTTTTGCAGTCTTTCTAATCTGCTTTATCCTCGCCCCTAATCGCTGAGCCAGTTTGTCCATGGTATCTCCCCTAAGTTTTTAAATTATAGCTTTTATAAAGGTCATAAAAAGAACCATATAATACGAATTTATATTATTACTTGACATTATAGGTTTAGTTTGTTAAACTTATAATAATAATGGGTAAAAATTGGAATCCTTTACGGAGCATAATTAAGAAAAAATTATTAAGAGTAATAATTAAAACAGCATTAGTATCGTTACTCTTATTTGCTATCTTCGTATGTTTGATGCCAGAAACCTATGATTATACTTATGGATATTTTCTTTTTCACAGAATAGGTAAAAATTTAACTGTAAATATGACGAGTGATTTTGATAAGGCAGTAAATGTAGCTTTTTGGGTTTTTGATCATATAAAACAATT
Organism: Nitrospinota bacterium; assembly: GCA_016200365.1. Classification (GTDB taxonomy): domain Bacteria; phylum Nitrospinota; class Nitrospinia; order UBA9942; family UBA9942; genus JACQEW01. The sequence continues at coordinate 819 of JACQEW010000141.1, read as the reverse complement.
TGACCACCCTCAGCAGGCTCGCTTTATGCCAGTTATAGATGATAATTTTTTAAACATATACAGGAGGGGTTTTGGATATTGTGACCAGGGTGCACATGTCTATGCCACAATGATGCATTGGCTTGGCTTTGAATCTAAATTATTGATGTTGAGGAAAGAAGATGGTGTTTCTCCACATACAGTTGCAGTTGTAAAAGTAAATGGAAAGTTTATGGTAGTAGATACATCCTATAAGTTTATCTTTGCGGATGATAAAAAGAAGCCTGTTGGAATTGACGAGTTAGAAGGCTCAGAGATTTTTGATGAGTATCTAAAAGTTGTAAAAGCTGCTAATATAGTTCTTAAAATTAAAGAACCTGTCGAGATCAAGCCGTCTTACTTTAGAAATGGTACTTATTTCGAAACATTCCCTTATTGCAGTTGGAGACACACATTCAAAAAGGTAATACAAAAACTCATCCATTAAACTCATCCATTGCCTCTTTGTAGGGACTATCTTCCATTGATTTATATCTTGGCGAAAAATGGAATATCTCAAGTCTCTTAAAAATGTTGCCTCACAGTAAAAAATAATAGATAGGAAATTGGTTTTCACAGCGTGAATTATAGACTTAACTTAAAATGTCTGTCAACCGAATTTCTAATTGGGTTTATAGTTTAAATTGTCTGACCATCTCTTGCAATACCACAGCCTGCTTGCTCAGCTCATTCGCCACATCTGCGCTTTGAGCCGCACCGGTTGTAGTCTCTTTGATGCCGTTTGAAATGGTATCAATATTGCCTGTCACCTCTTCGGTTGCTGCTGACTGCTCTTCAGCC
>JACQEW010000140.1 GCA_016200365.1 Nitrospinota bacterium | reverse complement strand
CAAATGATACAGTCTCATTATCCCAAGAGGCAAAAGATTTAGCTAACAAAAAAAGAGGAAATGAGAATTATATCTATGATAATTCAAAAAACATGACACAAAAAGATGAGAAGAACGATAAACCGGCTAAAAATCTCAGTGCAATGACAAAAAGGTTTCTACACTATTATATCAATGATAACAAAGACCTTGCTATAAAGGTCATTGATAAAGATACCAAAAAGGTAGTAAAAGAAATACCTCCGGAAGAGGTGCAAAAACTTAAAACTGCCATTGAAAAGATTATTAATGAAATGGGCAATATAAAAGACAGTTAATAATAATAAAGATATTATAAATTCGTGCCGATATGTAAAGAAAGCAAATAAATGAGTTAAGAGATTTATAATTTAATTAATTTAAGGAGGTGGTTAAAATGAAAGTAGGAGGCGTATCAGCTGGAGGTGCAATACGGCAGCCTATAAGGAGACCAAAGATAAGGCGTAAGTAAGAAGATAAACATTGCCCTCAAATCACTTTTAATATGAAAATAATAAAATTTGATTGGCGGGCTAATATGGAGGTAATTAAATGTCACATATTGGGGGTATTTCAAATAACGGACAATTACAGAATGTATTGCGCACAATAGCGAAAGACGGACAGGGAGTAAAGGCAAGTAATTCTGGTGGTGCAGAGGAGTCAAATGAAGTAAAATCAGGGCAACCGAATAGTGCCGCAGAAGAGGCAAGTGAGGGCAATAATAAAGGTGTAAATATTAATACAAAAGCATAAGAAAAATCACTTTGTTCTTATAGCCGCATGTTACATATTTCTCAGATTGATTCTGAATAACAATGTAATATGCGGCTATTTTTTTAGGGAAGCATTTATTTAGATTGTTTTCTTTTTCTTCTTTTTTGTTAGTGTTTTAATAAGGGAGCGGATCTCAGTATGCTGGTTCGGGTCAAGCCCCTCGGTCGGCTCATCCATAATCAGGACATTTATGGTCGTTTTCCCTGCGCCGTTTGGACCGAGAAAACCTATAATCTCCCCCTTTTTTATCTCAAAGGATAGATTGTCAACAGCCTTAATAGTTCCAAATGATTTTGAAACACCTTCAACCTTAATCATTAAAAAACTTGACATAAATAAAATGATTCTTTAGGATTAACAACATTAATGTAATTTGAAGATTTAATCTTGGAATTTTTTAACCGTAAATATAGGAGGGAAAAAATATGAAAAATATGAAACTGAGCGTAAAGCTTCTGATAAACAATATCATAGTTATTGTTTTTATGCTGATGCTGGCAGGGGTTGGGATATGGGGGCTGGCTAATGTAAAGGAGACTGCCGAGATTCTTATTAATGAGCATTCACTTGCATTAAAAGAGGTGGGGGAATTGAATGCCAATCTCAACGGGGTCAGGGTGGCACTAGTCACCATGTTTGTTAAAGAAGACCCGGCAGATAGGGCTAAGCTTAAGGAAACCATTAAAAAACTGACGGAAAATATAGAAGCGACCTTCACAAGGTTAAGGAGTGCGGAAAAATTTCCTGAAGATATGATTCAGGATGTAAAGAATATCTACGCGGTCTGGGAGCCTTTCCGAAATACAAGGGATACCGAGCTCATTCCCCTCATTGAGGCAGGTAAGATTGAGGAGGCAAAAAAGATTGCCTTCGGAATTCAGGCAGAACGATTCAACAAATACAGGGAGCTTGCCCTTGCCTTTGCAGAAAAGGAAAAAAAAGAGGCGGATGAAGAGAATGCTAAATTTAATTATATTACAAGCATTTCGAAAACACTGTTAATCATAATGCTTGCTGCCGGAATCATTATACCCTTTGCCATCGGCCGCTTTATCTCAAATTCGATTACAAAGCCTTTGAATCAGGTAATGACCGTCCTTGAAAAGATTTCTCAGGGTGATATGAGGCAGAAGGTTGAGCTTGATTCCACAGAGGAAATAGGAACACTTGCCCGCTATACAAACACCCTTGTTGCAGAGCTTCACAAGATTATGAGCAGAATAGCAGAAACAGCCCAGTCCGTAGCCTCCGCATCCCAGCAGGTATCTGCGACCTCCGGTGAAATGTCGAGGACACTCTCTGTCCAGAGCGGACAGACTACCAATGTAGTCGCATCGATGGAGGAGATGTCTGCAACGGTTACCGAGGTGGCGAAGAACTCCTCTCAGGCATCAGATTCGGCCCGGCTTGCAATGGAAACAGCAGAATCGGGAGGCAATATCGTGCAGGAGGGGATAAACAGCACCAACAATATTGCCAAGAGGGTACTGGAGTCTACAAAAACGGTTGAGGAGCTTGGCGCCAGCTCTCAGAGAATTGGAGAAATCGTGAGCGTTATTGATGACATTGCCGACCAGACAAATCTTCTTGCATTGAATGCGGCAATCGAGGCGGCAAGGGCAGGAGAGCAGGGACGTGGTTTTGCAGTAGTTGCGGATGAGGTGAGAAAACTCGCAGAACGGACAACCAAGGCAACCAAGGAAATCGCCGATATGATTAAGACAATTCAGAAAAATACCGAGGAAGCTGTCCAGTCAATGGAGGCTGGCAGGAAAGAGGTTGAATCCGGGGTAGAGGGCTGAAGAGCAGTCAGCAGCAACCGAAGAGGTGACAGGCAATATTGATACCATTTCAAACGGCATCAAAGAGACTACAACCGGTGCGGCTCAAAGCGCAGATGTGGCGAATGAGCTGAGCAAGCAGGCTGTGGTATTGCAGGAGATGGTCAGACAATTTAAACTATAAACCCAATTAGAAATTCGGTTGACAGACATTTTAAGTTAAGTCTATAATTCACGCTGTGAAAACCAATTTTAATTAAAAGGAGATTTCCAAGTGGACAACATAGACAGCGTTGTGATACTTGCGATTATCAGTAATGCATTCTGGTTAATTATCTTCCTTGTCTGTATCATTTTTTTTCGTTCAGAAATCAGGGCATTACTTAATTCTCTTAGTAGTGTCAGCGTCGCGGGTAGTCATTTCGAACTCGGGGACAAGAGCCAAACCCTAAAATCCTATACAATCCTATCCAACATTTTCTTGGATTTGTTGAGTAACAGTAATAACAACGAAAAATTTGTTGATGTATTCTCCGAGATTAATGCGCAACAATTGACCAAATTCACCATAAAATATTTGACGGAAGCGCCAAAAGAGGACATAAATTTTCTGCTCATGAGAAACGTCGCTTATATCGCTGGATGGAGAGCTAACCTTAAGGATGCTCTTTCCCTTTATCAACTCCTTATTGATAAAGTGCCCACTGATTGGACCCTCCGTCATAACATGGGGATTTTGCTTTATGAAAAAAATCCAAGCGAAGCCAAAAAAGTATACTTGGATTTGATGAACGAGAATCCTGGTGTTCCAGTATACAAATATAATTATGCACTTTGTAATATTGAGTTAGATAACTTCGATGAGGGTATTGCTGATTTGACAAGCATAATCAAGGCTGGTCGATATTCAGACCCCAACATGCTTACAAGATCTTCTATCATAAAGTTGTCCAGGATTAAACCTGACGAATATAAAAAGCTGACAGTTTTAATGGGAGAGGTGCAACAGAGGCAACAGACCAAGCTATAGCATTTGTATGCGAAAATTTAGGGTCAGGTCTTGACGGTCTGTTGCCCAAAAGCATTTTCCCGTTACTCTAAACACATTTATCAACAAAGACCTACCTCTCTAAATCCTATAAGTCTATTCAGCAGAATTTCATTGGCACATTGCTGAATTCTTTGTATGCAGCGTTTTATTGAGTTTAAAATATGGTTTATTCCCCTTGTAACCCTTTCTTTTGCCTTTTCCATTGCCATAGCAAGACCTTTCTTCGGGCTGTATCCATGTTTCACCAATACCTGAATGTTCTGGATGGCACATGTCAGGT
>JACQEW010000137.1 GCA_016200365.1 Nitrospinota bacterium | reverse complement strand
CTCCTGCTGAATTCCAGAAATACAATTCCTCTTAAACCCTTCTCTTTAAGTATCCTGCCTGTAATCTTTGTTTGGGAAAAATCTCCTATTGCTGTAACACCAGATGACATAAGCTCATTGAGTCCGTTTTCAATGGCAGAGATAATTCCCTTTTCACTAAGCCCTTTTCTAATCGCTACAACCTCCCTTGCCCAATCTGCAAATGGAAGTCCCTTTGTTATCCTATCCCTGAATCCTGTTAATTCTAAATGTGCATGGGCATTGATAAGCCCGGGCATGAGTATCTTGCCTGAACAATCAACTGTTTCGTCATAGGGTAATCTTAACAGGTCTTTTTTCTTGCCTACTGCCTTAATTGTATCACCCTCTATGACAACCGCCCCGTCTTTGAAAGGTGGAGAGCTAATAGGCAAAACCCAATCTGCCACAATCTTTACAATTCTTCTTTCGTGCTGCATAGAAAATTATAAAATCTTTAGCCACTAAGACACAAAGACACAAAGGAATAAAATTTTATTTTGAGTCTTCGGGTCTTTGTGGCATGTTTTTGTTATATTATAACCATCTTTACATTAAAGTTGAATTTTAATTCCTTTATTGATAGTATATTTTTTACTGGGGGATCGTCTAACGGCAGGACAACAGACTCTGGATCTGTCTATCTAGGTTCGAATCCTAGTCCCCAAGCCATACATAAAAATAGCCCACTCCCTTGCCTATTGAACAAAAACTTTAATAGAACGCAGATGACACGGATGATACGGATTTTCACGGATTTTAAAATAAATCCTTATAATCCGTTTCACTTAGATTTTTGTTCTTTGTAAAGAGCAAAAGGCTCAAGAGATAAAAAGGGCAAAAAAATAATTTCTTTTCTTTGCGACTTTGCGTTAAAATCTATACTTGAATGAAACTCCAATTTATCGGCGGTGTCCGGTCTGTAACAGGCAGTTCTTATCTGATTACGACAGATAGCGCCAAAATCCTGATTGACTGCGGCATGTTTCAGGGAAGGCGGGACGGGGAGAAAAGAAACTTGCTGCCATTTTCTTTTAAGCCGTCTGAAATAAAGGCGGTCATTCTGACCCACTCGCACATAGACCACTCAGGTTTGATACCAAGACTTGTAAAAGAGGGCTTCCGGGGGGAAATTTTTGCGACAAAGGCGACTGTTGACCTTTGCGGTATAATGCTCCTCGATTCCGCCCATATTCAGGAGAGGGATGCCGAATGGGAGACAAAAAAACGGCTAAGGAGCGGTAAGAGAGCTGTTAAGCCCATTTACAATATTGCTGAAGCAGCAAACTCTCTGAGCTATTTTAAAGGTGTGGACTGCAATACGGTATTGGAAATTGCCCCCGGCATAGAGGCAAGATTCAGAGAGGCAGGTCATATACTCGGCTCTGCAATAGAAGAGTTATGGGTTAAAGAAAATGGTAAAAGGGTAAACTCCGTTAGAAGCTTACCGATTAGAAAACCATCTGCTCCCAATGGGAGTTTCCCTCTAACGGAGGCTTCTAACGGGGTAAAGATTGTCCTTTCAGGAGACCTTGGGCATAAAGGCATTCCTATTATAAATGACCCGGCTTATATCGAGGAAGCGGATTATGTCCTGATTGAGTCCACTTATGGCAATCGTCAACACAGGGGGATGAAGGAGACAATCGAGGAATTTGCAGGGGCAGTGCAGGAGACACTGAAAAGGGGCGGGAATGTAATAATCCCTTCCTTTGCAGTCGGAAGGACGCAGGATATTCTCTACATCTTAAACCAGCTTTCAAGGGAGAAAAGGCTTAATCACCTGAACCCCGTTAGAGATAATAACCTACAAGAAACAAGAAATCTAAAGGAAAAAACCTCTAACGGGGTGAATGTATTTATAGACAGCCCTCTTGCAAAAAAGGCAACGATGATTTTTCTGAAACACCCTGAATGCTTTGATAAAGAGACTCTGGAGCTTATCGAAAAGGGGCAGTTTATAAAGGGGTCGCCAATCCTTAAATTTACGGAGACGCCGGAGGAATCAATGGCAATAAACAAAATCCGGAGCGGCGCTATAATAATATCTTCGAGCGGCATGTGCGAGGCAGGACGGATAAGACATCACTTAAAACATAACCTCTGGCGGGAAGAGTGCAGCATAATATTCGTGGGCTTTCAAGCAGAGGGGACGCTCGGCAGACAGATTATAAACGGTGTAAGAACAATAAAGCTTTTTGGCGAGACGATTGCAGTCAGGGCGAAGATATACACAATCGGCGGACTCTCCGCTCATGCAGACAGGGAAGGGCTTCTTGACTGGCTTGCACATTTCAAGACAAAACCGAAAGAGGTATTTGTTGTCCACGGCGAAGAAAAAATATCTCTGGATTTTGCAAAGGCGGTGCATGAGAGATTTCTAATAGATACTTATGTGCCAAAATTATTGGAAGAGGTTAGGATATAGCTGAGAAACAGTTAAGGCAGAATGCAATAATGAGAAAAACAACTCCTAACTAAACCTGTTCCATGAACGACCTAAATCATCAGCGACGTTTTACTCCGTCTGCCTGAATGATTTGTTAGACCGCCACCGTATGAACATCAGACGGTAACCTATTAAGAATCAGTTCCTTGAGTTGAATTTTCTTGCTGGCATTGTCTATGTCTATCCCCACTAACTTGCCCGTCTCATCATAGTCAAGCACAACACCTTCAGAAATCTCTTTACTTTCTACGCTTGTTTTTTCCGAGAGATCGATATAAAGAGAATCGGTCTCCGGGTAATAATTAAGTTTCATAATTTATACCCCCTATCTGGAAAAGCATTGTGAATTGTTCTTTTGTCTTCCAATGTAACAACTCGTAGCGCACGACCTCCAAGTTCATCAATCATGCCCCAAAACCTGAAACGGTTATGTTCCTGAGGTTCAGCTTTGAGAGGGTTCTCAATTACTCGAATGCACCATTCCTTTTTAAGATATGGTCGTTTTCTCAAAACTTCCTTTTCAAAATATTCCGTGAACTCATACTCTTCCATTTTGCGTTTATAATCTCATTATACACTATTTTGGATTAACTCATTTATATCCAAACTATCCTAACGGCAATAAATAACTTAATGTAGGGCGGGGCTTTAGCCCTGCAAAT
>JACQEW010000129.1 GCA_016200365.1 Nitrospinota bacterium | reverse complement strand
CTTCTTACGCTCGATGATCTGGTAAATTTTTACAGTAACCAGTGGGATAAGAACTGGAACGATGTTGTCAGGATTACAAGGAAGGAACTCACGCCTCAGAACTACATGGGGACAGGTATTAAATGTCTGACGAATTATTATTCAAGATATGCCCCGTTTAATCATGCTGTTACAATATGGATAGAAGATTCTATAAGTTTTTTACTATCTAAAGACGGCAGATATAAAATGAGAGGATTTATAGACCGTCTTGACAGAACAAAGGGCAATATCTTTGAGATTCACGACTATAAGACATCGGGAAGTCTTCCTTTGCAGGAATATCTTAATGAAGACAGACAATTAGCCCTTTATGAGATTGGAATAAGGGAAAGGTTTTCTGATGTTAAAGAGGTAAAACTTATCTGGCATTACCTTGTTCCTGTGCGAATGGTGCGATTATTGGGAATATTGCCCTGCAAAGAAACATCTTGTCAGGGTAGACGGCTTGCCTCCAAAAGAATATCTTGCGGATGATGGAGTAACACTGGTTAATAAATACACAGCAGTCTGGAATAAGCTGAAAGATATAGAGATGGAAAAAGAGGAAATAAGGGCAGACCTTATCGCCTATGCTAAAAAAGAAGACATGGAAATAATAAAAGGGAGCGACCATACAGTAAAGGTTACATTCAGAGAAAGACTGAAATTCCCGAATGCAGATGACCCGAAGAGAAGAGAGCTTGAGAAAATAGTTCGTGATGCAGGATTATGGAATGAGGTCTCAAGACTTGATACAAACGCATTGGAAAAGGCTGTGGACTTGGGTAAATTGGATGAGTGTGTATTAGAAAAGGTTAAGCAGTTTTCTTCCCCAGAAGAAAGTGTTATAGTAAGCCAGCCAAGGGGAGTTAAGGAGGAGGAATAAAGGGGAACTTGTAATAGGTGGGATTTTTCTAAGTGCGAAGATGGTCGCCAATACGGCGCATCCGTGCCATTTCTTCTTGAGATAATGGTCCCTTATCAAGTGTAGTAAGCGCCTCAGTCATCTGCTCCATATTTTTAGGACCTGCTATACAGACATTCACATTAGGATTACTGAGGACAAAACGGTAGCAGTCTGATGCGAGTGGGGTTCTCTCCCCTTTTGGCATCTTTTTGGGGTTAACAAGTCCTCCCCAGCGGGTAGCGGTATATGTAACAATACCGGGGCGGTTTACTGCATCAAGATTTGGAAAGACCTCTGTCTCTGCACCACGGTTTGCAGCGTTATAACGAATATGGAAAATATCATAATTTCCTGTCTTTGCAAATTCAGGAAAGACTTTACGATTATGACCTGAAATTGCTATAAAGCGAGTAAGTCTTTTCTCTTTCAACTCTGCACATATATCAAGGATTTTCTGAGAAGGATGTGAATTATACCATCCGAGGAGGATTATATCTACGCCATCAAGCCCTGTTTTTTGTAAAAATTTCTCAAAGCTTCTGCGGAAAAGGAATTCAACACGCCAATAAACCTGAACAACTACTATAATTTTATCACGCATGCCTCTCGCACAGAGGTTTCGTATAGCCGTATTCATCCCCTCACGGCGTAAAGACCCGTGATAAAAATAATTACATCCCCTCTCAAAAGCCATCTCAAAGGCTTTTGCAGGAGCGCCGTAACCGCCGGAAACTCCAAGCCTTCCGACCGTTAATCCTGTTCTGCCCAATATTCCTGTTGTAAAAGAATTTATCTCTATCATATATATACCTTTTCTTTCCTGCCTTTTCCCTACTTGAGTCAACTTATTTACACCTAAATTGAGCGATTCTTTGTTGTCATTGCGAGGCGAAGCCGAAGCAATCTCGATTTTTTAGGAGATTGCCACGCACCCTTCGGGTGCTCGCAATGACAGGTAGAGCAAGCCTTTACTCCCAGAATCGCTCAATTTAGGTTACAATTATCTATAGCACATCTCACTCGTATTTTTCAACCCTACTGGCTTAATAAAACAGCTTAATAAAACAGTTGACTACTATTCTAAATTAAAGATAAAATTAACGAAAAAGTAACAAAATTTATATTCACAGGAGGCTTTATGAAAGCAATTTCCACAGAATTACCAGACCAATTATATTTGGAGGTGAAATCCCTTGTAGATAAAGGCTGGTTCAAAAATGAGGATGATATAATTTTAGAAGCCCTACGACGTTTTCTTGATACCCACAAGGTTGAATTAATGGAGAAATTTATCAGCGAAGATGTCGAGTGGGGATTACATGGAAAAGACTGACAATAAAAGAATGGCAGTCTGTGACGCCGGTCCAATTATTCATCTTGATGAATTAGACAGCTTAGACCTTATATCAGATTTTCATCCCTTAATCATTCCCAAATCTGTACAAATTGAAGTTACAAAACACAGACAGAACGCGTTACACCATCCCGGGATTTTTTTAAAAGTAATAGACATAATTTCTCCTCCAGAGCCACGATTGTTAATTCTATCCAAAGCTTTTTCACTTGATAAAGGAGAAATAGAGTCTTTATCTTTAATCCAAGAAAATCAAGATGCGATTTTTCTTACTGATGATGCTGCAGCACGCATCGCAGGTGAAGAGCTTGGATACAAAGTGCATGGAACTATAGGTATAATTTTAAGGGCAATTCGTAAAAAGATGAGAACACCAAAAGATGTTCTGGAACTGCTCAATAGAATCCCAAAGGAAACAACACTTTTTTTGAGGCCTGCATTATTAGAAAAGATTATTCAGAAGGTTGAGAAGGAGTACTATGTAAAAAAGTAGTAAGCCTATAAAGTCCACTCCCCTACTCCTATTTTTTAAGGTCTCTTATTAGGGTTTTCAAGATTATAAAAGCATTTTCAGCCTCTTCCTTCTCAAGTTTATAATTTCCTTTTACTTCTTCTATTGGATGCACCAAATTTCTAAATTCTTTTGCACTATGACTTAGTGCAATTATACTCTTAGTAATAAGTTTTAAACTCCATGAAGTATCTATCAAAGAATTCAATCGCCATTCTTCAATGGGAAGCACTTTTCCTTTATGTTTCGGTGCTGTACTTGCAGCCATTGCTTTTACTTCATTTTGCTTTAATAGGTCAAATATAATTGCCTCGATAGAACTACCCGACAGAATAATGGCAGATTTCCAGCATTCATTATTTATGCTTTTAATGATTTCATTATAATCTCTTTTTAGCACCTGTTTTAGTCCGTCTATTTTAATAAAATCAAATGTTGGTATTTCAATTTTTTCTTCTATAGGCTGTTTATATATATCTGAATCAGGTATCTTGTTATCTTCCTGCAATAATTTAACTTTTTTAATTATAATGTCTGTTTTGGGACTTCGATAATCTTCAACTCTCAAAAAAATAAGCTGTTCAACACGTTTATCGCTTCCGAACACCTCTAATGCTTTTGTACGAATTAAATTACATTCGCTTCCAAAAAGCCTTACTATCTCATCGGTTAAATTAGCAAAGTATTCATCTGACAGATTTTTCTTCTTTATAGCTGTTTTTTCAACATCAAAAAATTTGTCAAGAACTCCGTTTATATAGTTAAAACCAATCTCAAGAAATCCATAAACATGATTACCTGAATGATATATGCCTCTTTTATTCATTTCTTCAGCAAGTTCACTCCATTTCTTTTTAGTTTTATCATATTCATCATCTTTGAATATTTCTATTTCGAGCTTTGTTTTCTTTTGCATTTTGTTTCCTTATATCCTAAACCTCATCTTCCCTGCCCTTTTTTCCCTTGCTTCTTTCATTGTCTCCATAGTAATCGTCTTATAACCCATCTCTTTTGCATGTTTCTCAACACCTTTTTTAGCTATAGTTCGTGCAAAGAATGGGATATTTTCTAAAAACTTTATTGCCTCATCTGTCCAGACAATCCCCCCATCCCCCCCTTTATCAAAGGGGGGCGAGGGGGGATTTTCCTCATTCTCAAGTCCATATTTTATATCTGTTTCAAGATTTATTATCTTCTTCTCTCCCTCTACAGGTTTATATAAACACCATGAGTCATCGCCCATATAATCGTTGTTTGTTGCCAATGCCCTTGCTCTGCACCCCCCGCATAGAAGTTTGTATTCGCAGTCCTGACATTTTCCATGATATTCAGGATGTCTCAGATTCTTAAACATTTCCGAGTTCCACCATATATCAACAAAATTCTTATCCCTTACATTACCGACTGCATCGGGCATATATGGGCAGGCTGTTACATTTCCTTCGGGTGTTATACGGCAGTAGTTTGTCCCTGCCCTGCACCCGCCTATATATCCGCTTAATACCGGTGAATTAGGGTCGGATTGATATGCAATCCTCTTAAAGTGGGGTGCGCATTTAGGTCTTATCATCATGCCTTTGAAATTATCATGAATCTTATAAATGTATGAGAGCATATCCTCATACTGCTCTGCAGATATATCGGTAAGCTCCTCACCCCTCCCTGTGCATACGAGGAAAAACAGGTTGAACACCCTTGCACCAATTTTATAGGCAAACTCGATTATCGAAGGTATCTCGTCATAATTGCCTTTAGTTACGGTAGTCTGTATCTGAAATTCTATTCCTGCCTTTTTTATCTCCTCGATACCCTTAACGGTATTCTCCCATGCCCCTTTTACGCCTCTGAATGAATCGTGCTTCTCTGCATTCAGGGAATCGAGGCTTACACCAACGCCCTTTATTCCACTCTCCTTTATCTTATGAGCAATCCCTTCTGCTATTGGTATCCCATTTGTCCCGAGAACCGTTAAAAAGCCTTTATCCGACGCATACTTTGAGATTTCAAATATATCCCTGCGAAGCAGAGGCTCTCCCCCTGTCAGGATAAGAACCGCATTCGGATTTATCTGAGCCATCTGGTCAATGAGCCTGAAACATTCTTCCGTAGAAAGCTCATCCCCCCCCTCTTCCCCCCTTTTGACCTCCCCTTTTTCCCCTCCTTTGAAATGAGGGGAGAGGGGAGGTTGTAAAGGGGGGGAGAAAGGGGGGGTAAGATATGAGGCATCGAGATAGCAATGTGAGCAGCGGAGATTGCACCTCTTTGTGATATTCCATGAAATTATGTAAGTCTCAAAAGCCATATTCAAATATCTCCGTTAATTTACCCTGATTGACAACATCTCATTTCCATTTTTCATAAATTCGTAGTCCACTCTCTTGATTGTCTTTTCATAATTTTTAAAATCGCTGTCCTCCAATAATCTATCTACAAACAGAGACCTTTTTCCCTTCAAATTGACAAGGGGAAATATCCTTATCTCCTTTGAGGTTATCCTGATAATTTCTGAAAGGGTCTTTCTATGAAACTCATAACTCAGAAGCTCGTCATACACAAATAAGAAATGTGATATAAGGGAAATTGTAAACTCCTTATCTTTAAATTGACTCTTAGGATATTCAACTGTAATATATCGTCCCTCCCCTTTTTTCTTAAAGTCCTCTATAAATAATCTATAAGCCCTTTTACGATTTTTCTTCAAGGCATCAATATCCTTGAAAAACTCCCATCTATATAAATCTAAAATTTCCGGCAGTTTTTTAACTACTGTTTTTAAATCTTCAACACATTTTTCTTCGATTTCTTCTGCCGAAAGGCAATAAATCCTGTCAGAGGCAATAACATTGTATCCCTTAGAATTCGCCTCAACACAAAAGGAGCTGACTCCGGAAGCTACATCCAGAATCCTTTCATCTCTAAAGTTTATGTTACCGAACTCGAACATTCTATAATATTCATCGAAGGTGCGTCCAATAAGCACTATATCTTTCAATTCAAGTTTTTTCTCCATCTATTTAGTTTCTGGTAACGGAAATTAAAAAAAATGTCATTTTTCACCGCACAATATTTAGATTGAATCAAACTTTCCAGACACTGTCAACTATAATCCTTTTTGTGTAATCCATTTTGCAAAATAAGCACACAGTCAATTGATTTTATGCTTCTTTTCCTATATTATGTTTATTCTGATATGCTCTCCATTATCTCATGCACAAAAACCGGCAAGCTAACCGAGCCGACTGTGGAAAGGCTTAACGAGCTCCTTTCCGATAAGGACAGTATTACATGGATTGACTTCTATAAGCCCACGGATAAAGAAATCTCCCTTCTCACCGTTGCTTTTAAATTTCACCCCCTTGCTGTAGAAGACTGCCTATCCACAGTGCCGAACCCTAAAATAGACGACTACGGGGAATACCTTTATTTTGTTATTCACGGCATTAAT
>JACQEW010000128.1 GCA_016200365.1 Nitrospinota bacterium | reverse complement strand
TCCATATAGATTTGAGAGGTTACCCTGAATGATGGTCTTTGATTTGTTTATTATCGTCCCCGATGTTGGAAGGGTTATCTTTGGTTCAAGACATCCTGATATACATTCTATGGTTACTGTTATAAATGCACCGGGTTTGCCTTTAATCTTTACTTCCATCAGGTTTTCTCCCTGATTGAGTTGGATTGTCCTTTCTACTCTTGCTAATCTTTTTTTGAAGTCATGTTCTTTTATTATCTCCTGTCCGTTTATTTCTATCTCTCCAGTGCTGACTCTTGTCTTTTTTTCTTTTTTGTCATGTTTCTCATTTTTCTTGTCCTTATCCTTCTTATCTTTATCTTTTTCATCGTCATTATCGTCTTCTTCTGTTGTGATATAGGTGCCATTGTCTACAATAAGCTTGTATGTGCCTCCAATGGCACAAACAGAGAAGGTTTCTTTAAATTTTTTGGGTTCCCCTTTTTCTCTTGTGTATTTCTTTGGACCAAAGATGGGTGTGGATTGAGCAGATGATGAGATGGATTGAAAAAGGAACATGCAGGCTATAATTGCAATCAATAAAATAAATATCCTTTTTGTCATAGGTCAGCCCTCCTTTTTGATAGGTTTTGAAACCATTTTGTAAAATTACCAGTCTAATTGTTACCCGCAATATCTATACCATTTCTAATATGACATATAAGCCAAATTCAAAAATCCAATACCATTAAGGGATTTTTGGCATAAAAAGGATATTCATTAAAAGCATAAATAGTATGCTTAAAAAGGGTGATTTAAAGTTTCTTTTAATGGCATTTAAAGTTTCTTTAAATTGCTTCTTCCAATGGTTATTCACCAGAAAGGCAGAAATATCAACAAAGACCCTCATTTATCAAAATCCTCATATAAAACTTTCTGAGAAGATAATACATCCATTATGCTTATGTAGATGCTGCATATTTTAAATAAAACTCAAATCAAAATTTCCTAAATTTTAATTTTATGATTGACAAACAAAAATAAGACATTAATAATAACAATCATACTAATTGTAAAAAGGGGCAAGATATGAAAACACTATTAAGCGAGAGGGGGCAGGTTGTTATCCCTAAAAAAGTAAGGGAGTCTATTAAGGTTGAAAAAGGCGATGAGTTTGAAATAGAGGTTGTTGGCATAAACATAGTGTTAAAGCCAATTAAACGGTTTAAGGCACAGAAGTGGCAGGATTATATTGGAATAGGCGATGGGGTGGCAGATGCCCATCTAAAGGAAAAACAAAAAGAAAAGGAGAAAGAAGATGTTTGTCCTTGACAGTTTTGCCATGCTATGTCTCTTTGACCGTAAGAGAAAGAGAGAAAATAGGGCAATAAGAAAGTATCTTGAAGATGCCGAAAATGGCAGGATAAAGCTGTATCTAAGCAAAATTAATGAGGGAGAAATTTTTTATAAACTATATAAATATCTCGGAGAATCTGTAGCTATTGGATTCAGGGAAGACCTTAAACATGGAATAGTTCCAGTAAATGTAGTTTCTGTTAATGATAAAAGAGTTGAAAGGGCGTCGGAAATTAAGTCTAAATATCCAGTATCGTATGCAGATGCATTCTGTATCGAGCTTGCCAGAGAGATGAACCTGCCGGTAATAACAGGAGACCCTGAATTTAAGAATGTTGGTGAAATTATAAAAATAGTGTGGATATAAAAAACATTTTTTTAAACCCATTTTATTTAGATGGAGAAGCTATCTGTAACCATAATTACTTATAACGAGGAGAAGAATATAAGGGATTGTCTTAACAGTGTAAAATGGGCTGATGAGATTGTGGTTGTGGATTCCTTCAGCACGGATAAGACTGTAGAAATATGCAGGGAATATACTGATAAAGTTTATCAGAATAAGTGGCATGGATTCGTTGAGCAGAAAAACTTTGCATTAAGTAAGGCATCGCACAACTGGATATTGAGTATAGACGCAGATGAGAGAATTTCGGGTGAATTGGGTGAGGAGGTCAGGAGAATATTAAAGGATGATACGGCATACAATGGATATTACATGCCGAGGAAGGCTTTTTATGTAAGCAATTGGATTCTCCACTGCGGTTGGTATCCCGATTATAAGATACGGTTATTTAGAAAAGATAAAGGCGGATGGGAGGGGGCAGGAGGGACTCCTATCCATGAATCTGTAAAGGTAGAGGGCAGGGTTGGTTATTTAAAAGGGGATTTGCTGCACTATTCCTTTAGAGACATATCATCTCATCTTAAAACTATCAACACCTATACCTCAATCTCTGCAAATGAAAATTTCAAAAGGGGGAAAAGGGGAGGCATATCCATGCTTTTAAGACCCCCTGTTAATTTTATTAAAATGTATATAATAAAAGGAGGGTTTTTAGATGGTCTGCCGGGGTTTATAGTATCGGCGCTGTCCTCATTTCATGTGTTTTTAAAATATGCAAAGATGTGGGAGATGAAAAAAGAAAGGCAGAACAAGACACAGATTTTCACAGATACAAGAACAAGAATAATCACACAAAGACACAAAGCCTCAAAGAATAAGGAATATTAAGAATTAAATCTTTGTGTTCTTTGTGACTTTGTGTGAGAAAAAGAACAAAATATTTTACGATTTTCCTATGTATTTAAAAAAGAAAATATTTCGGATAAAACCGTTTAGAGAGGCTGTAAAATATTTCTCCATTAGAAACAGACTCAGAAGACCACTAAAGGTTACAATAGAGATAACTAATGCCTGCAACTCCGACTGTATTATGTGTCCCAGACAGTCCATGACCCGTTCTGTCGGGAATATGGATTTCGAGCTTTACAAAAAGATAATCGCCGACTGCGGTAGAATTGGAGTAAAAATCATTCAGCCCTTTAATTTCGGAGAGCCTCTCCTGCATAAGAGGCTCGGCGATTTTATACGATATGCAAAGGAGAATACTAAAAGCAGGGTTCAGATAAGCACAAACGGCTCGATACTCGATGATGAAAAGGCAAGGGAGATACTCGATTCCGGTCTTGACAGGATAAATATTGATATAGACGGTTTTACAAGGGATACATACAAGAAGGTCAGGCGGAATCTCGATTTTGA
>JACQEW010000127.1 GCA_016200365.1 Nitrospinota bacterium | reverse complement strand
TTTTCTCACCCCTTTTTTTTATTCCATTAATCCACAGATTACACAGATTTTCACAGACAAATAAAGTGTAAGTGAAAGTGAAAGTGAGAAGCAATAGATTCCTTACACTTACACTTGCACTTGCACTTCTGTTTCAGCATTTGCACAAACCATGCAGATGCTTCACTATGTCCTTAATTTCAGCATCCGATAAAATGCTTTTCCATGGCGGCATAAAGGTGGATTTGCTTACTGCAACGCCACCCTCTTTAATCGCAGTAAAAATGTTATCATCCGTAAGCTTCTTCATATCCGCGGCGCTTGTATGATCCCTCGGGGCTGTAGTTAGATATGAGGCATTTATCCCTCCGCCGCTGCCCTTAGTGCCGTGGCACTGAAAACAATAAAGCTTATAATTATCCTCTGCCTTCTCTGCTGCAGCAAAAGTGCAAATCGTTAATCCTGCAAACAAAACAATCATCATTAATACAATCAATTTTCTCATTGTCTCTTACCTCCAAATTACGGTAGCCGCAACCTTCAGGTTGCGTTACATTTATCGCAGGCATAAAGCCTGCGGCTACTTTCACTTACACTATTTATTCCTTCATAGATGCAATGAATTTTGACAGAAGTATAAAATCCTCATCAGAAAGATCACGCTTCGGCATCCATATCTTAGGGTCATACTTCATTGGATCTTTTATAAAATCGTATATCCAGTCAGGATTCAACCTCGCTCCGGCGTTGTATAGGGTCGGGCATGAAACACCGCCTTCATCTGCCTTTATCCTATGGCAGCCGTGGCAAGCCTCTTTCTGGGTAAATAGTATCTTTGCCTTTGCCTTTGAGAAGTTCTCATCCACAATAACCCCTGTCTTCATGCTGGGTTCTTTCAGGGTCATGAGGTATTTAGCAACAGCCTCTGCCTCATCCTTTGACAGCTTGGCGGCGCAGGGCTTCACATCCACGATTTCATCTTTTTTCTCACCGGTCTTAATGTGATTTACATACACTGTCCCGGCAGGTCTTATGATAGTCGGATTCTGGAGAAAACCGACAAGCCATGCCTCCTTAAATTTGCTCCCTGCATAAAACAAATCCGGCGACTGTCTCTTTAATACTTCGGCTATAGTCTTAACTGCCGGTCCCTGCATCTTATGACAACTTCCACATTTTTTTGCATCCACGACAGCCTTCCCATCCGCTGCTATCGAACTGCTAATCCCTGTTAAAATAAACAGGGCAAACATCAACAAACCAATCACCAATTTTAATGCCTTCATCTGTTTTTAACCTCCCTAAAATATAAAATTAACTTTTAACTCTTAACTTTTAACTCTTAATTATCTTCATCACCTCCTGTTCTTATTTATTTTCATAATCCTTTCTCATGCCCCTTGCAAACCACAATTGCCCTATTACCAATATTATTACGGCAGCGGCCGGATATGTATAAACTTTGCTTCCTGCCTTTGGCTCCAATAACAGCCAATACCATGTGGTCATTGTATGCTTCGAGCCCTTCTCTCCATTTGAGCCGTCCCAGTTTGCAAAGGCTATCGGTGTGAACTTACCCGATTCAAACTGCAGGTCATCCTTTATATTCGATGTTGTAAGGCTCCTCTTCAATATTACCTTCCATATACCTCCCTTATATTCCCCTTTCCCCTTAACATCTGTCTTGGCAGCATCCCTTGGTTTAGCTGAACCAACACCTGTCGCATCCAGAACCTTTACTACCTGAGACCCAGATGTATTTCCAGTATTCCAATACCACATATTTACGCCCATCTCTTTATCACCATGTCCGAAATATGGTTTCTGCATCGCTTCAGGAATTGCAGTGGGCAACTGAATTGCAATAGCATCCTCAAATACCTCTCCCTCTGACAGCTTCTCTGCATCTGCATCTCCAGGAATACTCTTTGTCCTGTCATCCCATTCTAATAAAAAGGCTATCTCCTTACCATTAAATAATGCCCTGACAGTAACCCCGTCATTTGTCGGTTTAAAGAATCTCTCCTTTGCAATAATCTGTGGAACCAATTGAAATGCTGTTGACGATGCAGTATTCCACTCTGGCGCATTTACATCTTCAGGCAAATTCCCCTCTACATATTTTGCCTTTACAACAATCTCACCCTCTTTAAGCCTCTTAGAGTCATCTGCAATAGATTTTACATAATTCACCACATGCCATCGTTCTTCATCAGTCAATTTGGTTTCACTCTTTGGGTCTGCAAATGCAGGCATTGGTGTTCCAGGAATACCTACTGATACCCTTGTAAAGATATCCTTTGGCTCACTCCCTGCCCTGAATGTCCATGGTTTTGTCAGGTTTCTTGGCCATACCCTGAAACTCCAGTCATCCTTCAGTTTTTTCATGGCATCCCCTTTTCCGTTTTCGCCATGACACTCATAGCATTTTGCCTTTTTAAAAGCCTCTTTTCCCTTCTTGATACTATCTTCTGAAGATGACACCTCGCTGCCAAAACTTATCTCTCCCGATGCCTTCTCTGTCTGAAAAAGGTCTGTGAAACTCTTTATGTATTCAACTAAATCCCATCTATCTTTTTCAGACAATACATCCTTCCATGCAGGCATACCTGTGCCTAACATTGTGCCAGGCATTCCTTCGCTTATCATCCTGAATATATCTTCATCCCTTGCAACCTGTCCAGGAGGAGAGTTTTTATATTTATATACACCCATTGTAAAATCCCTTGGCGGAGGGTTTAAAAACCCGGCTGCAGGACCATTCCCCTCCCCCTTCTCGCCATGACACCACCAGCACTTCTTATTGTAAATCTTCTTACCCGCTTCCTTGTCACCCTGTTCGGCAGATGTATAAAGTGCAAGTGCAAGTGTAAGTGTAAGTGTAAAAAATAATATAAACATTTTCTTTTTATCCATTATATTACCCCCCCCCTAAAAAGTGAAAAGTGAAGAGTTAAGAGTGAAAAATGAAAATCAAATTATTCTTTTCAATTTTTAATTCTTAACTCTTAATTCTTAACTATTTCAGAACCATATCTGTGGTGCACCTTCAATCTCTGTAACCCCTTTTAAAATATCCCTTCTCGATACAATGCCTACTAATTTACCATCTTTATCTACCACTGGAACTCTGATGATATGTTTCGTCTCCAGTATATTAATTATATCGCTTACAGGGGTGTCTTCATTCACTGTAATCGGATTCTTCGTCATTATATCTTCTGCCGTCACATTTTTTAAATCCTTCCCCTGTTTTACTGCCCTGATAATATCAAACTCCGTTATAATACCTACTACCCTTTTTTCATTATCTACCACAGGAAGTCCGCTCACCTCTCCGCTTATCAAGGCTATTGTAATATCCGATACCTTTGCCTTTGTGCCTGTAGTAATAAAATTGCCTTTAGTCATTATCCCCTTTGCCTTTTTAAATAATTCCATTGTCATCCCCCTAAAAAGTAAGCAGTTGGCAGTTGGCAGTAAGCAGTAGGCAGTTGGTGTTTTGCCTATTGCCTACTGCCTATTGCCTACTG
>JACQEW010000132.1 GCA_016200365.1 Nitrospinota bacterium | reverse complement strand
TTCGTAGGTATGTTCCTCAAGCACCCTTAATAACTTTGTTTGTAAGTCAAGGGGCATATCTCCAATCTCATCTAACAAAAGGGTTCCTTTTTGGGCAAGGTCGAATTTACCTTCTTTATCTTTATCCGCTCCTGTAAATGCACCCTTCGCATAACCGAAAAGCTCGCTTTCAAGAAGGGTGGAAGGGATGCCTGCGCAGTTTATTGCCACAAACCTGTTTTCCATCCTCTCCCCGCCATAATGTATTGCCCGGGCAAATACCTCCTTGCCTGTTCCGCTTTCCCCGTATAGAGACACTGTAGTATTTGGATTTTTAGCAACCTTTTCGGCAAGTTTAAGGGCTTTAATCATGCCGGGTGATTTGGTTACAATATTCTGAAAGCTATAAAGACCCCTGAGATGCACTTTAAGCTTTCTGTTTTCCTCGCCCAGTCTGTAGTGGTCAAGAGCCCTTTTAATAGTAGCGAGCAGCTCATCCGCATTATAAGGTTTCTGTATATAATCATAAGCCCCTTCTTTAATGGATATAACTGCATTTTCAATGCTTCCATAAGCTGTTACCATTATAAAAGGTATATCATCGCCATGCTTTGACTTCACCTCCTTCAAGAGCCTTATACCGTCCATCTCAGGCATCATATGGTCAGATATTATTAGGTCAACATGGTTATTTTCTCACCTCCTTACACCTCAAGACAGCTTCGACCTGAACGGTAAATTAGGTCGCATGGCTCTTTCATCCATTAGGTATTCATACGCCTCTTGGCGTAACCAGATTTACACTGACTAACATACTCATTGTTTCATTGTCTCATGGTTTCATTGTTATTCCTTGTATGAACCTGTCAGGAACAGGTTTAACAATGGAACAATGAAGCAATGGAGCAATAAAACATTTTAAAGTCTGTGCCAGTCTGTGGCTAATCAATCGGTCGCCGTTTCTCTTTTGAACCATTCCACCGTTCTTTTAAGCCCATCTCTGAAATCTACTCCCGGCTTGTA
Organism: Nitrospinota bacterium; assembly: GCA_016200365.1. Classification (GTDB taxonomy): domain Bacteria; phylum Nitrospinota; class Nitrospinia; order UBA9942; family UBA9942; genus JACQEW01. Next base: position 5,826 of record JACQEW010000132.1, on the reverse strand, counting down.
GCCAATTATATCTCTTGCCCTGCTTATCTCGGCATGTGAATGCCTTATATCCCCGGATCTCGGCTCGGAATAGACAGGCTCAACCTTTTTGCCTGAAAGAGAATAAAGCTCATTTAAGAGGGTGTTTATAGTATATCTATTTCCACAGGCTATATTGAAGATTTTACCGGAGGCATTATCGTTTTTGCAGGACAAAAGATTCGCCTCTACTACATTTTCTATAAAGGTAAAATCTCTGGACTGCTCTCCATCGCCGAATACAATAGGGCTCTTTTGGCTAAGTATGGCGGTAATGAATCGGGGTATAACAGCGGCATATTGGGATTGTGGATCCTGATTCGGACCGAAGACATTAAAATATCTCAACGAGACTGTTGGAAGACGATAGACTCTATAAAAGACACTGCAATAGTATTCCCCGGTCAATTTTGTTACTGCATAAGGGGATTGGGGATTGGGCGGCATATCTTCCCTTTTCGGCAAAACAGGGGTATCGCCATAAACAGAGGATGATGAGGCATAGACAAACCTTTTTATTTTTGCCTCTTTCGCAGCATTCAGCAGATTCAAAGTGCCTGTTACATTTACACTGTTGGAGGTCAGCGGGTCTTTAACAGATCTGGGGACGGAAGGAAGGGCTGCCTGATGTATTATAAAATCCATATCCCTGACAGCCTTCGATACTGTGTCAATATCTCTTATATCGCCGTCAACTATCTCTACTTTTCCCGATATATCGCCTATGTTCTCCCTTTTGCCTGTAGAAAAATTATCAATAATCCTGACCGATTCGCCTTCTTTAACCAATCTTTTTGCAATATTGGAGCCTATAAATCCTGCACCGCCGGTTATGAGATAGTTCATAAAATTCCCAATTTCTAATTTCTAATTTCCAATAAATGTCCAATGATTTAAATTAGATTGCTTCGGGGCTTCGCCCCCTCGCAATGACACTTTTGCTTTGTGTGTCATTGCGAGCGAAGCAAAGCAATCTCAAACATTGAAATTCCTATACTTTAAATTAAAAAAATTAGAAATTAAACATTAGAAATTTATTAGGAATTGGGAATTGGAAATTAGAAATTTATCTTGATATTCTTCCCGCCACCTGCATCCTCACTACTGCCTTTTCAATGGATGCCTCTTTCAGTTTGAAATCCTTTTCCTCGGCATCCTTTTTTGACAGCGCCGCCAAAGCCCTTGCCCTTTCCTCCTCAGCCCTCTTTATATCTATCTCTTCCGCTATCTCAGCAGTCTCTGCCAGTATCGTTACCTTCGATGGTCCGACTTCTGCATATCCCCAGCTTACTGCTATATATTTAGCTTCGCTGCCTTTTTTATAGGAGATCTCGCCTATCTTGAGGGTGGTTAAAAAAGCCGTATGCCCGGGGAGGACGCCGAACTCACCCTCTATGCCGGGGGCAGTAACCTCATCCACATTCTCCTTTATCAAAAGCCTTTCGGGAGTAACTATCTCTAACAATATCTTATTTTCCATAACGCAAAGGATAGAACGCTGATAACGCAGATTTAACTGATTCACGCTGATATGACTTCTTAAAAATGAAACTTAAAAAAGATTAAAAAAATCTGTGCAAATCCGTAAAATCTGCGTCATCTGTGTTCTATTGTTATCCTGCCTTCTTCAGTTTTTCCGCCCTTTCCATAACCTCATCGAGATTGCCAACCATGTAGAATGCCTGCTCCGGAATATCGTCAAGTTTTCCTGATACCAGCTCCTTAAAACCAGCGATTGTATCCTTCAGAGATACATATTTTCCCGGTGTTCCTGTGAATGTCTCTGCAACAAAAAACGGCTGGGAAAAAAACCTCTGTACCTTCCTCGCCCTGGATACAGTAACCTTATCTTCCTCTGCCAGCTCCTCCATACCGAGTATGGCGATGATGTCCTGAAGCTCTTTATATCTCTGGAGTATCCTCTGAACCGCCCTTGCCGTATTGTAATGCTCCTCACCGAGAATATTCGGGTCGAGGATCCTTGAAGTGGAATCGAGGGGGTCAACTGCCGGATAGATACCAAGCTCCGAAATTCTCCTCGAAAGAACAGTCGTTGCGTCAAGGTGGGCAAAGGTTGTTGCCGGCGCCGGGTCTGTCAAATCGTCTGCCGGAACATATATCGCCTGAACCGATGTAATCGAGCCTTTCTTTGTTGATGTAATCCTTTCCTGCAGGTTTCCCATCTCTGTGGCAAGTGTAGGCTGATAACCTACTGCCGAAGGCATCCTGCCGAGGAGCGCCGAGACTTCCGACCCTGCCTGGGTAAATCTGAATATATTATCTATAAACAAAAGCACATCCTGTCCCTCTACATCCCTGAAATACTCGGCTACTGTTAAGCCTGTCAATCCCACCCTGAGCCTTGCGCCGGGCGGTTCTGTCATCTGACCGTATATAAGGGCGGTCTTGTCAATAACCTTCGATTCCTTCATCTCGTGGTAAAGGTCGTTCCCTTCCCTTGTCCTCTCTCCAACACCTGAAAAAACAGAGAAGCCTCCATGCTCCGTCGCTATGTTTCTTATCAATTCCATGATAAGAACCGTCTTTCCAACGCCTGCCCCGCCGAAGAGTCCTGTCTTTCCGCCTTTCATATACGGCTCCAGGAGGTCAACAACCTTTATCCCTGTTTCCAGCATCTCTGTAGTCGTTCCCTGGTCCTCAAAGCTCGGAGCGCCTCTGTGAATCGGATACCTTTCTTTGGCATTAACCGGTCCCTCTTTATCAACAGGCTCCCCGATTACATTCAATATCCTTCCCAGAACCTCTCTGCCGACAGGGACGGTTATGGGGTCTCCCGTATCTATTACCTCCAGCCCCCTTGTCAATCCTTCCGTCGGCTCCATTGCAACCGTTCTTACAGTGTTTTCGCCGAGATGGTATGAAACCTCGGCAACAATCTCATTTCTCTCTCCCTTTGATGAATCGGCTTTCTTTATCCTCACTGCATTGTAAATAGCAGGAAGCTTCCCTACGGGAAACTCCACATCTATTACAGGTCCTATAACCTGAATAACCTTGCCTGTGCTCATTTTATACCCCCCTTATGAGTTGATGAGTTGATGAGTTGGTGAGTTTATGAGTTAAAAACAATCAACTCATTAACTCATTAACTCATTAACTCATCAACTTATTTCAGTGCATCTGCGCCGCTGACTATTTCAATAAGCTCCTTAGTAATTGCAGCCTGCCTTGCCCTGTTATAGGTAAGGGTAAGCCCGCTTATCATCTCGCTGGCATTTCTTGTTGCAGAGTCCATAGCAGTCATTCGAGCCCCATGCTCGCTGGATATAGACTCCAGCAACGCCCTGTATACCTCGATCTCCACATATTTTTTGAGGAGGTCATCCAGTATAACCTCCGCAGAAGGCTCGTATAAATAATCAGGAGGCTCCTCGCCGACTTTGCATACAAGAGGCGGTATCGATAAAAGGCTTTCAGCCACCACCCTCTGCTGTATAACAGACTTAAACTCATTATATACTACATAAACGCTGTCAACCTGTTCGGAGGTGTAGCCGTCTATAATATCCTTTACAATAAGCGAAGCCCTTTGATAGCTGAATACCCTGAAAAAATCCACATACTCCTTTGAGATGCCGTACTTCTTCGCCCTGAAATAGTCCCTCCCCTTTTTCCCTACCACAACAAGGGATATGTTATTCCTCCCTTTATCTTCCATAAACCTTAATGTCCTTCTTATTATATTACCGTTAAAACCGCCGCAGAGTCCTTTGTCAGAGGTGATTACAACAAGCATTATGTTTTTTTCTTCACGCCTCGATAAAAGGGGATGGGCTGTGGTATCCACCCTGCACGCAAGACTGCTCATGACATCCATCATCTTCATTGCATAAGGGCGGGCTGCAAGTATCGCCTCCTGCGCCCTTTTCATCTTCGCTGCGGACACCAGCTTCATCGCCCTGGTAATCTGCTGGGTATTCTTTACGCTCTTTATCCTGCGCTTAATATCTCTTAAACTCGCCATAATTATCAGAAGACAGAAGTCAGATTTTTCTCCCATCTGTCCTCTGTCTTCTGTCCTCTGTCCTCTATGCTGTTAAAAACCTCTCCTTCATCTCCTTAATAGCCTTCTTTAGTTTTTCCTCTATCTCACTGTCAATCTGCTTTTTCTCCAGAATCTGCTTAGGTATATCGGAATACTTACTGTCAATGAATGAATAAAGCTCGGATTCAAATCTCCTGCACTTCTCCACAGGAATATCATCCAGATAACCATTGACAGCAGCATATATTACCATTACCTGTTTTTCCACAGGCAAGGGCTTATACTGCTCCTGTTTAAGGATTTCTACAAGCCTCTCGCCCCGTTTTAACTGGTTCTGGGTCGCAACATCGAGCTCGCCTGCAAACTGGGAAAAGGCTGCCAGTTCCCTGAACTGCGCCAGATCGAGCCTTAATCTTCCGGCAACCTGTCTCATTGCCTTTATCTGGGCAGCGCCTCCTACCCTCGATACCGATAGACCGACATTTATTGCAGGTCTTACGCCTGCATAAAACAAATCTGATTCAAGATATATCTGACCGTCGGTAATCGAGATGACATTTGTAGGTATATAAGCAGACACATCTCCTGCCTGAGTTTCTATAATCGGCAGGGCTGTTAGCGAACCAGCACCGAGTTCGTCATTCAACTTTGCGGCCCTCTCCAAAAGTCTGGAATGGAGATAAAATACATCCCCGGGATACGCCTCTCTTCCCGGAGGACGTCTTAACAATAATGAAAGCTGTCTATATGATGCAGCCTGTTTTGAAAGGTCATCGTAAATAATCAGCGCATGCTTGCCCTTGTCTCTGAAATACTCACCCATAGCGCAGCCGGCATAAGGGGCTACATATTGCAATGGTGCAGGTTCGCTTGCAGTAGCGCAAACGATAATTGAATATTCCATAGCGCCATATTCCTCAAGCGTCTTCACGACCCTTGCCACAGTAGACCTCTTCTGCCCTACTGCCACATAGATACAGATTACATCCTTTCCTTTCTGATTGATAATCGTGTCAATGGCAAGGGCGGTCTTTCCTGTCTGCCTGTCGCCTATAATCAATTCCCTCTGTCCCCTTCCTATCGGAACCATGGAATCTATAGCCTTCAATCCTGTCTGGAGAGGCTCATGAACGGATTTCCTGTCAATAACCCCAGGTGCAAGCCTTTCAATAGGACCAAAATTCTTCGTATCTATCGAGCCTTTGCCGTCTATCGGCTGTCCGATGGCATTAACCACCCTGCCTATTAAGGCATCGCCGATAGGAACCTGCATTATCCTGCCTGTTCTCTTAACCTCATCTCCCTCTTTTATAAGGGTGTCTTCGCCGAGGAGAACGGCGCCGACATTATCTTCTTCGAGGTTTAAGACCATACCCATAACTTCGCCGGGAAACTCCAGCAGCTCTCCCGCCATAGCCTTTTCAAGCCCGTATATCCTCGCAATACCGTCTCCAACGGATATTACAACCCCTACTTCTTTAAGCTCTATGCTCTTTTCAAAACCTTCGATTTCTTTTTTAATAATCTCGCTTATCTCTTCAGCCCTGATTTCCAATTTTAAATCCACCTCCTAAAAATTAACCACAGAGTCACGGAGACACAGAGAAAGAAAAAAAGATTAAAAAAGAGGCAAGATGCAAGAGGCAAGAAAAAAAATCTTGCTTCTGGCTTCTTACTTCTTGTTTCTTGTTTTTCTCTGTGTCTCCGTGCCTCTGTGTTTTATCTTGCATTATCTATTCTTTCCCCCACACAATTCCAAGAAAAAACCAAATACGTACCCACAGAAAAGCCAGTAGAACCAT
>JACQEW010000131.1 GCA_016200365.1 Nitrospinota bacterium | reverse complement strand
AAGTGTAAGTGTAAGTGTAAGGAATCTATTGCTTCTCACTTTCACTTTCACTTTCACTTTATTAATCTGTGTCAATCCGTGTCATCCGTGTTCTATTTTATAATTTATTTTTTCTCCTTTTCTCCCTTTTCTCCATTCTTCTTAATCTTTTTCATTTGTTCGTCATGAATCCGTAATCTCTCCGGCAGCACCTCTTTCTCCTGCAGATAGGAGATATCCTCTCCCTTTCTTATGACCTCGACCTCTCCGTTTTCTCCAATCATTACCACAGGCGGTCTCATCCTGATGAACTGCGTCCACTGACTGGTATTGTAAGCGCCAAAGGGTCTTACAACGAGATTATCTCCCCTGTCCAGAGGCGGGAGTTTTATATAATCCCTTACAACATCTATCTGCATACAGAGGGGACCGTAAATTACATGGTCCTCCAGAAAAGAGCCTCTATCCTGGACAGGGAGCATCTCCATGTCATACCAGAAACTTGTAACCATCAGGTTTACTCCAGCGTCTAATATAAGCGCCCTTACACCCGACGGCAATCGCTTGGCAGCCCCTACTGTTGTTATGAGATAGCCTGCCTCATCTACCAGGGCACGGCCTGTTTCTAAAATTAATGTGGGGAGCTTGTCATGGGGGAATGCCTCAAGCACTATCTTGCATATATGCTCTGCATAGGCATCAAAGCTGGGAGCCATATAATTTGTAGGGAGATAGGACGATTTGAGCCTGTTCCTTGATGCAAATCCGCCGCCGATGTCAAAATATTTTAATGTTACGGCAAATTCGTCTTTCAGACGGGATGCAAAGGCGCACATGCTCATCGCCTCCTGCAGGTAAAACTTCGGCTCGAGTATGAAGGTGCCAATATGGGCATGGAGGGAGACGAGCTTTAATCTCCCTCCTGATACGATACGCTTTGCAGTCTCATAAGCCTGTCCGCTCTCAAGGTTTGAGCCGAAACGGTCCCATGCAGGGTACATGCCGGTATCCATATTGATTCTCATGCCTATTTCAATCTGCCTGCCGATGGCGGCAGCAATCTTTTCCAGAAAATAGACCTCTGAGAGACTGTCAATGTTAATGATTGCCCCCTCTTTAGCAGCAGTTAAAAGGGACTGCTCCGGCTTGTATGGTCCATTGTAAATTATCTTACTTCCTTCTATGCCGAGCCTCCTTGCAATCTCATATTCATGCTCGGATACTACCTCTGCCCATGAGCCCTCCTGGTGCATTATGGCGCATATAGCCTGAAGATAATTTGTCTTATATGACCATGCGATTTGAACCTTAGGATACCTGAGCTCAAATGCCCTCTTTAGTTCAGCATGTTTCTTACGAATCGCTGACTCTGAAAATACAATAAGGGGTGAGCCGAGCTCCTTTATGAGACCCTCTACAGAGACACCGTCTATATTGACACAGCGATTAAGACCAGAAGGCATCCCCATCTCATTCATCATGCCGACCACATGCCTCAGCATGGCTGGTCTTTCGTAGGACATCTTACTCATAATCAAGTCCTCCTTTTGTATTTATGGCATCGAGGGACTCTATATTCAAGATAACCTCTTCCACATAACGATTAAATATAATACCAATCTTATAATTGGTTGTCTTTTTAATCTTTTCGCCTGATGCCAGTTTTACTGTAAGCCATGGGAGATTTATACCCGCTGCCTTTGCAAGGTATATCCATGCAGGGAATCGGGGGTTGACCTCGAGGAGAAGATACTCCTTTGAGTGTTTATCTTTTATGAGCTCCAGCTCTAATGGCCCGCGCCAGTGCGTTGCGGAAAAGAATCTCTCTGTGAGCTCAAAGAGTGCATTATCCCTGATTGTTACCCCTGACCATGCCTTCCCCTTATCTGTGATAAAGAGCTTTTTCATACATACAGCGCCTATGTAGTCGCCTTTTCCATCCCCCACAGCCGCAATATTATACTCTTCACCCTCGATATACTCCTGCAATATTACAGGCATACCCCATTTCTTTGTGAGCCTGAATATAAAGTCCGAAGCCTCGCTTAGATTATTTGCCTTGTATGCCTCATAGAATAACCCCTTTACGAACATAGGAAATCCTATCTCCTCTGAAGCAATCCCAAGCTTATCTATCTTTGTAAGTATATAGTTTCGAGGGACAGGGATTGATACCTTATCCCCAAGTTTATTAAGATTGACCTTTGAGGCTTCATCGAGCTGCTCCTTTGTAGGCAAAAAGGTTCTGATGCTGTATTTATTGAGGTCATCTTCTATGCTCAAAAAATTGTATATCTCCGAATCGAGGGTCGGGATTATGATATCGAGCGGTGTCTTCTCATGTGCCTTGAGTATATTCTTGAGGAGGTATACTCCCCCTTCCGATGGATAGGGGAGGAGATAGACATGCCTGAAGTAGTCTTTGACATATAGTCCGGCATCAAGTGAGTCATATCCAAAACCTATCCCTTTTCCTCTCCATGCCCTCACCTCTTTGATACATCTCATGACAGATATGCCTGGCGCCGGACTATCCGTTGAATTGAGGCCAGTTACGCCAACAATGCTACGATTCATCTATCTTAAACCCCGATGACTTTAACAAAGAGATAAACTCCTTTATATCTTCGATGGCGCCGTCTTTATCAATATCAAACCCCTCTGCGATATTTTCAGCAATTGTCTCTATCCTGCTGTCATTCTGAAGCATCTTTACAATCTGCATACCTGTTCTGTTGAGCCTGTAGGTATGCCCTGTGGACGGGTCAAAGACAAAGCCTGTCTCACTTATGGCAAGATCGGCGACGAGCCTCATTTTGAATTTCCTTTGACCCCTTCCCGTTTTAAGACATAACGGGACAGGTTTAATCCCTCAAGAGAGCTGACATACCCGGGTGCAAGCTGGAGTGATTTATTAAAGAGCTTCTCTGCATCGGATTTATTCCCCTTCTTAAGATATGTCCATCCCATCCCATCATAAGGCGCTGCCCATATATCGTCCACCTTATGAAGCTCGGACAATTTCTTGAATGACTGAAGCGCCATATCATAATTCTGCTTATTATAATATGACCACCCGAGGGTTAAAAAGGATTCGCTGTATTTTCCAAAGCCCATTTCAGATGCAGGGGCGCCTTTTAAAAAAGCTGTTAATGAGCCGATTGCATTGTCGTAATCCTTCTTTTTATACTGTATATAACCGGCGAGCATGGGCAGCTCAGGATAGGTGATATTCTCTTTCTTAATAATCTCTATAGTCTTTAAGGCATTATCCCACTTGCCGAAGGTGTAATAAGACCATGCGAGAGAGATATACAGTTCATTAAGCCCTTTTTTCTCTTTAATCAGAGATGTAAGCTCCCCATTATCAACCACCTCAGGATAGATATTGATGGCGCTGATAATACTTGCCCGCCCTTCATCCCCCCTTCCTATCTTGATGAGGGAGAAACCCACACCACGGTGAGGCTCGGCTAAATAGGGATTGAGCTGAACGGCGCGTCTGAACTCGATAAGGCTGTTTGCGCCATCTCCTGTTTTATAATAGCTCCAGCCTAAGGCTATCTCTGCATTCACATCTAAGGGAAATGACCTGACTGCCTTCTTTAAATAGCTTATCCCTTCGGCAAAATTGTTTTTGTTGTATGCCGCATATCCCATGCCGAGGATTGCATCGCTGTCATTGCTATTCTCCTTGAGCAGGGCATTGAAATTGCCTTCTGCGTCATTATAGTTTTTAAGCATAAGATTGCTCCAGCCTGAGCCCCTCATGGTATTTTCTTTTGCCTCCACCGACAGGCTGGCATCTTTCAGCAGATTACCGAAAAACTCCTTTGCCTTATCGTACTGTCCGAGATAGTAATATTTCCAGCCCTCCCCTGATTTGCCGAGCCTGGCATTGGCAACAGCCGTTATACCTCCATAGGCATCCGCATATGCGGGGTCAAGCTTTATTGCCTTATTGAACTGCTCCTCTGCCTCATTATACTTCTTGAGTGAATAATAGACCCAGCCGAGTCCGCTATTTGCATCAGCCCAGTCCGGATGAGACTTCAATGCAGACACAAAGGTATCCTCAGCCTTTGCATAATCGTTCTTATATAAAAATGCCCATCCGCTGGTTGTCTTTGCATCACTGAATAGTCTGTATAGAGCCCCTGTCTCAGGTACAAAGGCTGTCTCGTAAACAGGCGGAATGCCGGGATTTATAGAGAGAGACTTGCTGCAAAATTCAATTGCCTCATTGTATTTTCCTGTTTTTAATGAAGCATAACCTGCACCCCTCAGCAGATCTGCATCTTTTTGATACTCTTTAATGCCTGACTCAAAGACATTAAGACTGTTTTTATAAAGACCTGCATGATAGAGGGACCATCCGAGATATTCGTAAAGGTCTTTATACTCCTTTGCACCGCCGATTGCCTTGAGAAATTCCTCTGTTGCCACATAACCGGGCAAAATATTAATAGCAGTATAAAATTCATTCAGGGCATTATTTCTATCACCCTTTTGATGAAGGGTAAGGGCAAGTCCGTAGTGGATATCGGCATCATAGGGATTAACTGCTATCTGCTCTTTAAAGGTTTTAATTGCCTCCGCATTGCTGCCCGCTCTAAAAAGACTCCATGCGAGCATGGATTTAAGGTCATATTGAACAGGATTAAGCTTCAAAGAGGAATTAAAGGACTTAATCGCAACTTGAAAATTTTTTGTCTGAAACTCGGCAAGACCAATACCCCTGTGGGCATCGTAATTATCCTGGAGCTTCAGGGATTCCTTAAAGGCATCGCCGGCATCTTTATATAGCTTATTCCCGCTGTAACTGTAACCGAGACCGAGATAGGCACGCCACAAATCTCTCTCAGGGAGGAGTCTCTTTTTATCCTGAATTATGGATACAAAGGATTGAGTTGCCTTATTAAAATCACCTGCGGCATACCAGCTCCATGCCTCATTAAGCCTTTCATATCTTTTTGTATTTACCGAAAGCATACCCTCCTGTGCACCTGCATGATAGGGCAATTTCCTTATAATATCTTTAAACATCCGCTCGGCATCGTCAATCTTACCCATCTGAAGACTTGACCACGCCATTCCATTCAAGGCATCCATGTTATTTGGGTCTCCCTTATGAACCCCCTCAAACTCCGAATATGCCTGCTCATATCTCTTCTCATTGTAAAGCACCCCGGCCTTCTTTATGCCCTGGGCAAAGGACTCCCCTGCTGATGATAGAGAAAAGAGAAATATAAAAACCGACAGAAGAAAAAATCTCCACCTCATAACACACCTCCCTTATTTTTTGAGCTGCCTTAATCCTTCTTGTGAGCTTGAGTATTGAGGAAATATCTCAAGTGACCTTTTGAATGACCTCTCTGCCTCATCCATTCGCCCTAAACGATAGGAGCTCCAGCCTAATCCATCATAAATATCATATGATAGTTTATTCCTCTTAAGACCTTGCATAAACTCTTCATACGCACCCTTATAATCACCCCCCTTATATAATGCCCATCCCTTTGCAGCATATACTTCAGCCCAATCCGGATACAGTTTTTCGAGCTCACGGTATTCTTCCATAGCTGCCTTGATACTCCCTTGGGCAGTAAGTCTCATGCCTTCAGCCATTATTATCTGTTTAACTGTAAAGAGCTGAGTCTTCCCGGCAACTGCCTGCTGATTTGCCGGATTTATCTCAAGCGCTCTGCTATAGTAATAATCAGCCTTATTATAGCTCCGGCTGCCAAGATGCGCATTGCCGAGTCCTGCATAGAGGTCAGGGTCTTCCTTTGCAGAAAGACTTAATGCCTTTTCAAAAAATCTGATAGCAGCAGAAAAATCAGATTCCTGAAGGGATATAAAACCGTAAATCAAACAGCTGTCCGATGAATCAGGATTCTCTGTCAGGGCAATATTCAGGTATTCCTTTGCCTTCTGTTTCTGTCCATTGCCCATTTTAAAATAACTGTAAGCAATCCCCTCGACAGCGCCTGTATGTAATGGGTCTTTCTCTCTGATAGCTTCAAAGGATTTTAATGCCTCTCTATATCTTCCCAATTTAAAATCTGTCCATCCCAATCCCTCAAGGGCATCAACAGAATTATTATCAACTTCGCTTAATTTTTTAAAGCGCCTCCGTGCATCTTCATATCGCCCCATCTTGAAATAGCTCCATCCTGACATAAGGAGCGCTCCTTTATTGTCCGGCTTAAGAGAGAGCGCCTTTTCATAGTATGCCGCACTATCTGCGTAATTGCTTAGATAATAGCTCCGATGTCCGTATGCCTCATACTGCCGCGACATGCTGCATCCCATACTAACCAGCAGGGATATTATTGTCAGAAAAACTCTTACATCCTGTTGTCGGATGACCATTACATCCTCCTAAAAAAGCAAAGAAGAAGGGTTCGAGGAGTCAAGGGGTCAAGGGGTCAAGTGAAAATCTAAAAAACTCTCGAACCCTCGAACCCTTGAATCCTTGAACCCTTGCTTTATTTAAAACTTATAAGTAAAAAATAGCTCCATCTGATAGGCATTATCTGCAGAGCCGTCGGCTCTTGCTGTCTGGCTCATATTGTTGTTCCATACATTTTCAGAGTCTGCTCTAACGGTCTTGTAGTAGCCGCCTGGTAAGAAATATCCGCCATGCAGACCGATGGTCATTGTTTTTGTAAGGGAATAGCTCCCATAGATATCCACTTCATCGCCTAAGTCTTTAGAAAGGTACTCATATGGACCATTCACTGTTTTCTGCCCAATGCCTGCCTCCATAGCAGATAGCTTCCAGTAATCGAGCATCAAGAACACTTCATCGGCAGGCGCGAAGCTCAATCCTGCATTATAGGTGATAATATTTTCCCAGACATGAGGGTCGTTATATGTGCCAGGTCTTCTTATGCCGTAATTCATTGAATATCCGCCTGCCATTGCAACAACAGGGACAGTCGCCTTGTGGGCATAGGAATCAACCAGATTGGTATTAAGGGGTGAAAAAACAGTAAAGGCACTGTTCTCCGTCCTCCGTAATGTTCCGGCAGTGAACCGTGCAGGGTCTCCTGTATCAACCTTATTGCCTGATGCAGCAACCATTTTTATCCTCGGAGTAAATACACCTAAATGCCCTTTTGCATTTGCATGGATAAGATAACCTTCATGCTTTATATTACCCCAGCCTTTAGTCCCGCTTTCCGTCTCGCCCGAATTCTTTATACCCTCAAATTCTATTGTAATATAGGAGAACTCAAGATTGGCATTCAAGCCGATGGTATAAATCCTATCCGCTCCGGGTGCAAAGGACTCGGCGGCATTTGTAAAATATCCATGCTGTTTTCTTTTAGATAGAGGTGTCTGGTCATAGAAATAACCTATGTATGGCTGAAAGGTATGATTGGATACCTTTAACTTTATATAAGCGGCGAGGAGATATGCGTCGCTGTCGTAAGACCTGCCCAATCCCCACTTTTTAAAGGTATCAGGTCTAATTTCATAAAGCTTGTTTTCAAAGTCGAGGATGGAATAGCGGAGTCGTGTCTTTATTTTATCAGAATATTCATAAGCGACTGTTACCCCGTAATTATTATATTGTCCCCCAATGGCATAGCTATTACCCACAGTGTAAGGTGCCTGCCCTATCTGCAGGTTAATCTGTGTGAACGGATAGACTTTGAGCCAGACCTCATTGACTCCGGGATAAAGAATAGATTCCACACCTCCACTTTTAGTAACTTTAGCTCCTTCTATGGCAGGTATGAGATCTTGCAAAGGCGCTGCATAGTGAGATGGCCCTTCACTTAAGATATTAATGAAAAAGAGAGATTTTGCCTTATATTTCAGGTGAATTGGTATCTTGTAGGTATAGGCGGCATAATCCAGCTTATCATTGTCTCCGCCTTTTAAATCGCCTGTATTATTCACAGTATTGTATGATAATCTGACTTCAGGACTGATGTGTAAATCCCAGACAGAGCCCATTTCATGCAATCTGATTGCAGATGCCTCATGTAAAAAGCCGAATAGCGCTATACATACTGCACAGGCAGCCACAAAAATCCTAAATCCCTTATCCATAATGTCCACTAAAATTACATTTTTCGATTGCATGATAATAAATAGCAGAACAAAAGAAAAAGATTAAGGAGAATGGAGAAAAGGGAGAATTAGGAGAAAAAATAAATTATAAAATAGAACACGGATGACACGGATTGACACGGATTTACAATAAGTTAAGTGGTTGAGTAGTTAAGTAGTTGAGTAGTTAAACAACTCAACAACTCAACTCCTGCACAACTCAACTCCAGTATTTATCTGTTTAAATCAGCGTCATCTGCGTTCTATTAAGTTTTTGCATTCTCCATTTCTCCATCTTCTTCCCCCCTTCTCCTTATGCTTTTTATAATTTCTTTGTATACCACAAGAAAGCAAGAAGATGCAACGGAAATCTTCCTGCTGGTTCAGGCTTGTAGCCTGAACCTAACATTTTGGTTCAATCTACAAGATTGAACCAGCAGGAGGAGCCGACAATTTAGATTTAACTGCATCAATCAGAAATTTCATCTCCTCGCATTTTATCAAAACTGCCATGCCGAAATATACAGCAAGACCGGTTAAAATTGTAAATGAGAACCATGTTAATCGGGCTATGCCGTGACTGAATGCAGACGGCTGATGGCTGATGGCTAAATAGCAGATTGCACCCATTACAGCGGATGACAGACTAATTTTAAGAACCGAATCATTGATACGGCGCCACTCAATCCTCCTGATACTCTCAGGCAGATAATAAATCAAAAGCAACAGGTTAAGCATTGCAGAGAGGGATGTCGCAAGGGCAATACCTGCATGTTTGAGCGGGTGCATGAGGATTAGGTTAAATACCACATTGGCTATCATTGAAATAACGGCAATCCTTACAGGTGTCTTTGTATCCTGAACAGAGTAATATGCAGGTGCAATAACCTTTATACCCGAATACGCCCAGAGTCCGATTGAAAATGCAATCAATGCCTGCGAAGTATTTATTGCAGCCTGATGGGTAAACTCACCCCGCTCAAATAACAGGGATACAATCGGCAGACTCAATACAATCTGGGCTGTCATTGCAGGTATTGCAATAAAAAAAGTAAATCTAAGCCCGAAGGAGAGGGTATCTCTCATTCCATCCATATCCTTCTTTGCAGCAAAGGAAGATAGTGTCGGCAGAATAGCAGTCCCGATAGCAGTGCCGAATACACCGAGGTGTCGGCAGAATAGCAGTCCCGATAGCAGTGCCGAATACACCGAGGGGAAGTTGCATTACCCTGTCCGCATAATAGAGATAGGATATACTCCCTTCCGTTAAGAGGGAGGCTATAAGGGTATCCACGAATATATTGAATTGCGTTACTGCAAGACCGATAACAGAAGGAGCCATCAGCAGGACAACCTTTTTGACGCCGGGATGACTGAAGGAGAAATCAGGGGTAAATTTCAACCCGCTTTTTAGCAAGGGTGGTATATGGAAGGCAAACTGTAATAACCCTCCGATTATTACTCCAATAGCAAGCCCTGATACAGGTATTTTGAGATATGGGCATATAAAAAATGCAGCTCCTATCAGAGATAAGTTTAATAAAACAGGCGACATTGCCGGAACGGTAAAGTGCCTTAGAGAATTCAATATGCCCATTGATAGGGCAGTAAGGGAAATCAAAAATATATATGGAAAGGTGATTCTTGTCAGATATACGGTCAGGTTAAATTTATGCAGCTCATGGTAAAAACCTGGGGCAAGGAGTGTAATAATCGCAGGCATGAAGATTATTCCAAGGAGAGTAACTGTAAAGAGAATTACAAGAAGTGTGGAAAATATCGCACTTGCAAATTTCCAGGCATCCTCCTTTGATTTTGTCGTGAAGTATTCGGTAAAGAGGGGTATAAATGCAGCCGAAAGTGCGCCCTCTCCAAGCAGTCTCCTCAGCAGGTTTGGTATCTTGAATGCAACAAAAAAAGCATCTGTCGCAAACCCGGCGCCGAAGATTTTTGCAATTACCATATCTCTGATAAATCCAAAGATACGGCTCAAAAAAGTCCCGCTGCTGATAATACCCGTTGCCTTGAGAAGTTTTTTATTTTCGGACATAGAAACTTATTTAAAAAAATGTGTTTGCCAGTGGCAAATTATTTAGATTTGAATTTTATCGTAAAATGCGGTGGAATACAAACTTGGAGGCAAAATAAGTTGGATGAAAAGGGTGTAATAAAAAAGGAGGAGACATTGATTGTCTCCTCCTTTTATGATGGGGAATTTTCCCCTACTTTGTTTTAATACATTCCCCCGCCGCCCGGAGGCATCGGTGCAGGAGGCTCCTTCTTTTCAGGAATCTCCGTTATCATCGCCTCTGTGGTAAGGAGCAGCGATGCAATACTGGCCGCATTCTGGAGTGCAGAGCGGGTTACCTTTGTAGGATCCATAATGCCCGCCTTTACCATATCTTCAAACTCATCCGTGGCAGCATTAAATCCTACATTCTGTTTTTCATTCTTGACCTTTTCTACAACTATAGACCCCTCTGCTCCTGCATTGTTCGCAATCTGCCTTATCGGCTCTTCAAGCGACTTTTTCACGATGTTGATGCCAACCTGAAAATCTCCTTTAAAATTGAGTTTTTCAAGTGCAGAGATGGTCCTTAATAATGCCACGCCACCGCCGGGGACAATCCCTTCTTCCGCAGCAGCCTTTGTTGCGTGCATGGCATCCTCGATTCTCGCCTTCTTTTCTTTCATCTCGGTCTCTGTTGCGGCTCCTACATGGATTACTGCAACACCGCCTGATAGCTTTGCAAGCCTTTCCTGCAATTTCTCTCTGTCGTAGTCAGAGGTGTTCTCCTCAATCTGGACCCTCATCTGTTTCACCCTTCCTTCGATTGCGGATTTTTTGCCTGCACCTTCTACGATTGTTGTATTGTCTTTGTCAATAATAATCTTCTTTGCCCTTCCGAGGTCATTAAGCGTGACCTTCTCAAGTTTAATGCCGAGGTCTTCGGTTATAGCCTTGCCGTCGGTCAGGACTGCGATATCATCAAGCATCGCCTTTCTTCTATCACCGTATCCTGGTGCTTTAATTGCGGCACCTTTGAGAGTTCCTCTCAGTTTATTAACTACGAGAGTAGCCAATGCCTCACCTTCAACCTCTTCGGCAATAATCAAGAATGGTTTTCCTGTCTGGGCAATCTTTTCAAGAAGCGGAAGTAGCTCTTGTAATGAGCTTATCTTTTTCTCATGAATAAGTATGTAGGGATCCTCTAATTCAACCTCCATCCTCTCGGCGTTTGTAACAAAGTATGGAGAAAGATAACCCCTGTCAAACTGCATACCCTCGACTATCTCAAGGGATGTCTCCATTGACTTCGCCTCTTCTACTGTAATAACTCCATCCTTTCCAACTTTATCCATTGCCTCTGCAATGAGGTCGCCGATTATCTGGTCGTTATTCGCCGAAACAGCTCCTACCTGGGAGATCTCCTTTTTCCCCTTGACAGGGATGCTCATCTTTTTCAATTCATCCACTACGACTTCAACGGCCTTTTCTATTCCCCTCTTTACATCCATGGGGTTTGCGCCTGCCGCCACATTTTTGCTCCCCTCTCTGAATATCGCCTGTGCAAGGACTGTAGCGGTAGTAGTTCCGTCTCCTGCGACATCGCTGGTCTTGCTCGCCACTTCCTTGACCATCTGGGCGCCCATGTTTTCAAACGGGTCTTCCAACTCAATCTCCTTTGCGACGGTTACGCCGTCTTTTGTAATGGTAGGAGAGCCCCATTTTTTATCGAGGACTACATTTCTACCTTTAGGTCCAAGGGTTACCCTAACGGCGTTGGCAAGCTTGTCAACTCCCTTAAGAACCATACCCCTCGCCTCTTCACTGTAAACTAATTGCTTTGCTGCCATGTTTAATTCACCTCCAAAACTTGTCCCCCGCATTTAATACGGGGAAATTGTTATTTCTCGATTATCCCGAGTATATCGTCTGCCCTCAGAATGAGATGCTCCTCGCCTTCAATCTTTATCTCTGTTCCCGAGTATTTGCCGAAGAGAATCTGGTCTCCTTCTTTTACTTCAATCGGCTCCCTCTTTCCGTTTTCGAGGAGCTTTCCTGAGCCAACGGCAATGACTTTTGCCCGCTGCGGCTTCTCTTTTGCAGAATCAGGGATAATAATCCCCCCGCTGCTCTTAACATCCTCTGCTATCCTTTTAACTATCACCCTATCAAATAAAGGTCTTATCTTCATTATACTTCACCCCCTTTCTGAAAATATTTTGTTAAAAAGCTTTTTAGGCTCAACAGATTCATATTTACTGTATTATCATATATAATATTCATATGCCTTGTTGTCAAGGTGAGAATAAAAAAATATGCTTTACCACGGAAGGACACGGAAAATCACGGGGTAGAAAGAGCAATAGGCAACAGGCAATATGCAACAGGCAGACTGCTTACTACCTACTGCTTACTGCCTACTGCATCATTAAGTTCTGTGCCTTTCCGTGAATATCCGTGGTGAACGATTACAAAACATGATATTCGATTGGATTCAATATGCGGTATTGCTGTCTTTTATAAGGTTTATAAACATATTCCCTTTTAAAATATCCGTTCAAGTTTTAAGAGGAATGGGTCTGCTCCTTTATCTTTTCGACAGTAGACACAGAAAAACGGCTCTATCGAATTTGAGGGCGTCCTTTCCGGAAAAGCACGATACCGAAATAACGGGTGTTGCAAAAGATGTCTTTAAAAATATCGGGTCTATCGTGGCGGAAATGGCAAGGGTTCTCAAAGATGGAAATAAATGGCTTGAAAAGGCTGTGATATATGAAGGTATGGAAAATCTGACCGGGGCGATTAAAAAGGGCAATGGGGCGCTGATTATGACCGGACATATAGGCAACTGGGAAATCGGGGCGCTTGCCGGGAAAGATTATAAACTGAATTTTGTAGTCAGGACTCTGGATAACAGGTTTTTAAATAAGATTATCTATAAAATAAGGACAACCTTCAACAGCGGTGTGATAGAAAAGAAGAATGCCGTCCGAGAGATTCTGAGATGCCTTAAAAGAAATGAGCTGGTTGCAATTCTTATGGACCAGAATACAAGCCGAGATGAAGGGGTATTTGTAGATTTTTTCGGCAGAAAGGCATGCACAACACCGGTTATTGCGACCCTTGCCATGCGCACCGGCGCACCTGTGCTCCCTATATTTGCCATAAGGGAAGGGACAGGCAAAATCAAGATAATAGTCGGCGAAGCAATCGAGGTCATACCTTCAGGGGATTACCAGGAGGACATCGAGAGATATACGGCGGTTTTCACCGGAATTATCGAGTCTGTTATCAGAAAATATCCCGACCAGTGGCTCTGGCTTCATCGGCGGTGGAAGACGAAACCATAATGAAAGCTCAAAGCTCAAAGCTCAAAACTCAAATTAAGAAAATACTTATACGGTGTCCGAACTGGATTGGTGATGTGATGCTGGCGACACCTTCAATATCGGCTCTTAGAGAAGCATTTCCAGCTTCCCATATATCCGTGCTTATAAAGTCTAATCTATCTCCTTTGCTGCAAGGCAATCCCGATATAAACGAGATTATATCTTTTGAGCCTGATTCAATGACGATTCCTGAAAGGCTGAAGTTTTACGGAGGGCTGAAAGAAAAAAACCTTGACCTTGCAATCCTCCTGACAAATTCCTTTGAATCCGCTCTCGCAATGTATCTTGCAGGTGCAAAAATCAGGATTGGTTTTAACAGGGACATGAGAGGGCTTCTTCTTACAGAGAAAGTCCCTGTGCCGTCAAGAAAAAGCCCCCGAATACATCAGGCGGATTACTATCTTACCCTGATTAAAGCAATTTCAGAAGACAGAAGACAGAAGACAGAATTAATGAGGTATCCTTTTACATTCCTGAAAATATTCAGAATAGTGTAGACAAGTTCCGGGAAGAAAAAGGATTATCTCGAAAATCGCCTGTGATAGGAATGAACATAGGCGCATCCTACGGTTCTGCAAAGAGATGGATGCCGGAGAGGTTTGCAGAATTGGGAGACAGTATCTACGATGAGCTTAAAGGAGAGGTAATACTATTCGGAAGTAGCGACGATTTCAATATCGAAAATGAAATAAAGGAAAAGATGAGGCATAAACCGTTTTCTCTGGCAGGCAAAACAACCCTCAAATCCCTCGCAGCATGGATAAAAAGGTGCAGCTTATTCATTACCAATGACTCTGGTCCAATGCACATAGCAGCAGCAGTCGGGACACCGATCGTCGCCATCTTCGGCTCGACAGACCCTTCTGAAACCTCTCCTCTGTCCGGAAATTATAAAATTGTAAGAAAACCTGTAGACTGCTCACCGTGCTGGAAAAGGGAATGTCCTACAGACCACAGGTGCATGGAATTAATAAAGGTATCCGATGTAATGGGTGCAGTTAAGGAAATGCTGCAGATTTAATCCCAAAAAATGCGTGAATAAGACCATATATCCCTTCCGCTTGCCGTTCAGCCAGCCGTCCATGGCTGTCTGAACTGTGGAAATTTTCACCCCTGAATGAATCAATCAGGGGTGAAAATTTAACAGTCGCTACAGGGATATATGGTCTTATCGAAGTGTTCGTGTATTATTTGGGTTAATGTCCGTGTGGGTGGCTGTGCCATGCCTCGTTGTGTTTATGGCTGTGAATATGGATAAGATTGCACTCTTTAAGCAAAGCCATATCAGAAAGAATATCCTCTGTCTTCCCTTCTGCTGCAATCTTTTTCTCCTCGCTGAAGACATAGCACCTGTCTGCAATCTCAGGGACAATATGCAAATCATGGGTAGCAGTAATAATCGTCTTCCCCGCCTCATTCGCCTCCATGAGTATGTTTATCAATTCCCTCGTGCTCCGCGGATCGAGTCCGGCAGTAGGCTCGTCGAGAAGAAGGACATCGGGATTAACCGTCAGTAAGGATGCAATTGCAACCTTTCTCTTTTCTCCGATACTCAACTCGTGAGGAGACCTCGCCCGTAAATGTTCTATCCTCAAGAGTTTCATGGTATCTTCTACCCGAAGAATAATCTCATCCCGCGGCAGATCAAGCTGGAGTGGACCAAAGGCTATCTCATCACGCACGGAGGACGAAAACAACTGGGCATCGGGGTTCTGAAACAGGAGCGCAACCCTGCTTCTGAAAAGGCGGTTGAACCCGCCCTTCAGAGATTCTTCGGAAAGCCTCTCTCCAAAGGCATTCACCTCGCCGGTATCGGGGAAAATAAGCCCGTCCAGAATTTTAAGGAATGTGGATTTCCCGCACCCGTTGGCGCCGAGGATGGCAATCTTCTCACCTCCCTCTACCGCAAGGCTCACCCCATGCAGAGCCTTTATCTTTCCGGTATAGGAATACCCTACCTCTTTCGCCTCAAAAATCTTCAAAGAAACCTCCAGAATAAAACTTAATCCGCAGATTACGCAGACTCGAAGGGAGTGTAAGTGTAAGTGTAAGTGCAAGTGTAAGTTAAAAGATTTTAAACCCCCTATCCCTTACACTCTTCACTTTCACTTTCTTAATCTGCGGTAATCTACGAAATCTGCGGATATAATTTTCGGTTTATTGCGCGATTTGAACCCCTATAAAAATCCCAAAGGCAAAGCATAGCCAGATATAATCCCGAGACCTCATCCTGAAATTATCCATAACCCTGACCTCTCCATCGAACCCACGTGAGACCATTGCATCGTATACATCTTCCGATAACCTCCTTGATTTGTGAAACAGGAAACCGATTCTCCATGCTGCCCACTTCTGCCCTTCCTTCCTGCTGTGTCCTTTTATCGTCCTGCTCAAAAGGGCAATATACATATCTTCAACTGTGGAGAGGAGGAGATAAATATACCTGTAAGTCATGGAAAGGATAAGGATGAAGACCGCTGGTATGCGGAAGACCCTCAGAGCCTTCATTATATGGTCCCATTTTGTCGTAAGAATAAGCAGGACGATAAAAGATACGGATGCTGCAACCCTTAAAATAAAAGTTATTGCAGAGTTCACCCCCTCTTTTGTGATTATGAGACCGAAAAATGAAAGGAGCGGCTCGCCCGGAGTAATGAAGATGGCAGGTATGGCAATAAATCCCGCAAAGAGAGGGATAAATAGCCACACCCTCCCAATAAAAGGGATTATCCCTATGGATGAAGCTACTGCAAGGATAACGGAAAAAACATAGAGTGAAAAGAGGGTGGAGATTTCCTTTACAATGCTTACAGTAAGAATAAAAAATAAAATACCGATGAGCTTTGATTTAGGCTCGATGCCCTGAAGAAGACCCTTTTGTCTTACCCATTCTGAAGTAAAGATGGCGTCTTTTAAAAAACCTGAAATCCCTGAAAGTGTTTTATCTAAAAAGCTTCTTCCTCTCTGTCCCCTGCTTACTGCTTGCAGGGGCAGGCTTCTGTCTTCTGTCCTCTGTCCTCTGTCTTCTTCTAAGAGCCTGCCTAAGATGGAGATAGCGACTGCTATAACAGCCACACCGATAAGGGCGGAAAGGATGTAGCCGAGACCGGACAGGAGATGTCCTTCCCATCCTGGAATATTGTAGTCGCCGAACATGGCGCTCCAAATACCTTCAATCCTTTCTAATCCTTGAGGGATAAATCCGAGAATCTTTTTTAATTCCTCTGCAGACCACTCTCCCCATGCAGTTCCCTGAGCAATAAGACCAAGGGGTGTAAGGATGATTAAAAATGCAAGACCTATCCACAGCCTCTTTAATCTTATCCCCACTGCAATAAGGTCAGGCTCTGTCCTTGCGATATAAGACAGGACAAGGGAGGTAACCGCCCCCTCAATCCAGCCGAAGACCAAGAGATGCTCAAAAGCCATCACAGGAACAGTAACACTCAAAGGATATGGACAATAAAGTGGAGCGCCGTCTGCTCCTCTGGCAATGAAAGGCTGGATGCCAAATTCCACTGCTGTGAGGACGGCGGCAATATTTAAAGAGGCATAGCCTGCGATAAAACCTGCAATCAAGCTC
>JACQEW010000130.1 GCA_016200365.1 Nitrospinota bacterium | reverse complement strand
CGATTCTAAAGGAATTAGATTATAATTTCGGACTGGATTTGATTGTCCGCACTCCATCCAGTATAAAGAAGCGACTGCAAATGGGAGACTTTTTTCTGAAAGAAATAACAGAAAAAGGAAAGGTTCTGTATGAACGAAATCACTAAGGAGTGGATAGAAAAAGCTGAGGGTGATTATCATACGGCTTTAAGGGAATATAGGGCGAGAAAAGCTCGAAATTATGACGCTGTATGTTTTCATGCCCAGCAAGGTATCGAAAAATATATGAAGGCAAGGCTTCAAGAGGCTGGAGTCCCTTTTAGCAAAACTCATGATCTCATAGCAATTCTTGAACTCTGCCTTCCGATAGAACCACTTTGGGAGGGTTTCAGAACTGCCCTGAAGATGCTCAACCGCTATGCAGTTGATTTCAGATACCCTGGAGAATTTGCTACAAAGGATGAAGCAAAGGAAGCTGTCAATATAATGCGTAACTTGCGGGAAGCCATAAAGAAATCTTTTGAGCCTTTTAAATGACACCTCCATCAACTTATAAAATTACCTTCTCTCAAGCCACTCCATTAGCTCCTTATAACCCATCGTATTTATCAAATCCTGTTTTTCCAGCCACCCCCTCCTTGCCACGCCAATGCCGTATTCCATCATCACCAACTGGCTGATGTGATGGGAGTCTGTGCCTATCGCCATTTTTACACCCATATCCTTTGCCATCTGACAGTGGACATCGTTTAAATCAAGGCGGTCATAGTATCCGTTTATCTCCATTGCCGTCCCTGTCTCTGCCGCTGCCTTGAAACACCTTTTTATATTCAGTTTATACGGCTCTCTGCTGCTTATGAGCCTCCCTGTGGGATGTGCTATTATATTTATGTATGGATTCTTCATTGCAGATATGACCCTGCCTGTGATTGTCTCCTCATCTTCTTTAAATCCGATATGGATGGCTGCAATTACAATATCCAGTTCCTTTAATAACTTTTCAGGAAAATCGAGTGTCCCGTCGGTTTTTATATCTACTTCACTCCCTGCCAGTATTCTTATGCCCTTTAATTTTTTATTCAGCTCCCTTATCTCTTTTATCTGCTTTGACAGCCTCTCCTCTGTAAGTCCGTTGGCAATTTTTGTGGATTTTGAGTGGTCTGTAATGGCTATATATTCATAACCCATTTCTTTTGCCCTTTCTGCAATCTCCTCTATCGTCTCTGCCCCATCGCTCCAGTTTGAATGGACATGAAAATCCCCTTTTATATCGTTTATATTCACAAGATGCGGCAGCCTTTTCTCCTTTGCAACCTCTATCTCCCCCCTGTCCTCCCTCAATTCAGGAGGAATCCAATCTAATCCGAGGGCAGAGTATATATCCCTCTCTTTCTCCCCGCCAATTTTCTTATCTCCTCTGAATATCCCGTATTCGCTTATCTTTAAGCCGAGCCTCTTTGCCATCTCCCTCAAATGGATATTATGGAGCTTTGAGCCTGTGAAATATTGGAGGGCTGCACCGAATGAGTCCTTTTCAACAACCCTCAAATCCACCTGTATATTACCCTCGGCAATAATACTCCCCTTTGTCTCACCTGATGCAAGAACCTCCTTAACAACAGGCAGACTTACAAAGGCGGATATAATATCTCTCCCCTTTGAGCTTGCTGCAAGTATATCAATATCTCCTACAGTCTCCTTCATCCTCCTCAAAGAGCCAGCCGGCTCTATCTCTTTAACATCCGTCTTTTTTTTGAGGGACTCTATAATATCCTTTACCAGAGGGAGCGCTGTGCCAAGGGATATTCTTTTTTGGCTCTCTTTAAACAGTCTTATACCCCTTAATATATTCTCCTCTTTTTTCTCACCCATACCCTTTAGAGTTTGCAGTCTTCCTTCTGATGCAGCCTTTTCGAGTCCGTCAATATCGTGTATACCGAGCTCCTTATAGACCATCCTTAATGTGCTTGGACCGAGTCCGGGGATTTCCATCAGCTTTATAAGCCCCTCATCCACACCTTTAAGGGCATCTTCGTATTTTGTCATCTTCCCTGTATCGAGATACTCTGCGATTTTCTCTGCAATACCGCTTCCGACGCCGGGTATCTCCGTCAGCCGATTTTCTCTATGGATATGCTCGATGTCTTCGCTTAGGCTTCCGATTATTCTGGATGCCTTCCGGTAGGCGTTTATCTTAAATTTATTCTCGCCCTTGAATTCCAGAATATCCGCTATCCTCTCAAATATCTGTGCTATCTCAAGATTTTTCATAATAGAAAATATATCCGCAGATTTCGCAGATTACTGCAGATAACCCCCCTTTAATTCCCCCCTTAATTTAAGGGGGGATACAGGGGGGTTAAAAATCTGTGTCCATCTGTGTCCTATGATTTTATTTCTCTGTGTCTCCGTGTCTCCGTGGTTAAGATTAAGTTTTTTGTTCTCAGCCAGATTATATATGAAATCCGGGCATAAGTGAAGTTTTGGGGTTGTTTTTATCTTAAAAAAATCTTAAAAAAATTTGACAATTTAACGATGATGGTATATATATTAGTTAGTTTGCATATACTTAATGAATCTGGTAATTTATGAAGAAAACTGCTGAGTTATTTAAAATACTTTCAGTGGATAAAAGAATAGAGATCATCGAGATCCTTAAAAAAGAGGCTATGAGTGTTAATGCGCTGGCTGATACTTTAGGGATAACTCAATCTGCGGTATCTCAGCACCTTAGGTTGCTTAAATCTGCCGGGCTTGTGAGCGATGAAAGACAGGGGTATTGGATATATTATTCTTTAAATCGAGATGCCCTTGAAAAATGCCGGCAGAGACTGAATAAAATCTGCACCTGCGGATGTCTGAATAGTGTGCGGTGAAAAATGACATTTTTTTCACTTCCGTTATTTTTTCTTTTGCTCTATTTATTTGAAATTATTTATTAAGCAAGAACAAAAGAAAAAATAAAAAGTCGTTCAAAAAAGTCATTTTTCACCAGAAACTAAATGACGAGCTGGTTTAAATAAAGGCAAATTTTTTTGACCTTATATATAAGTGAATAGGCATATACTTATATCGAAAGGAGGTGATATTGATGGCAAAGGGTATTATAAAAAAGTCCCGAAAGGGGGCAAAGGGGTCATGCGGCTGCGGCTGCAACCCGCCTGTTAAGACAAAATAGGTAAAAGGGGAGGGTGGATTGTATAAACAATCTGTCCTCCCCTTATAATGAAAGGAGGGCAAATGAGAGGATTAATATTGATAACATCTTATTGGCTGCATATTGGTGCGGCAGCTATATGGATTGGAGGGATCGGCTTCATACTCTTTGTTGCAATACCGTCAGCCAGACAAATCATGGGAGCAGAGGCAGGAAAACTAATGGGAGAACTCTCCAAAAGATTTACGCCTTTAGCGAATTATAGTATAATTTTTTTAGCTGCTACAGGGATTGTATTGACAGGTTTTAACAAACAGTTTTCAGGGATCGGTGTTTCTGTAAACAGTTGGACATTTGTTTTAATCTTGAAGCATATCCTGTTTATAGTAATGATTGTTATTCATTTTTACAGAGGGTTGGTGCTGACTAAAAAGATTGGAAGAGCATCTTCCGATGAAAAGGCGGCTTTACAAAAATTGTCCATTAATCTGGTCAAAGTGAATTTTAGCTTAGGAATGCTGGTATTATTGTTAAATGGATATCTTAGATAAGGCATTAAACGG
>JACQEW010000139.1 GCA_016200365.1 Nitrospinota bacterium | reverse complement strand
ATCAATTACAGGAACAGGTTAATAGCAAAAGGAAGATAAGGGATATAGAGTAAGATATAAATCTTGGGAGAGGTGTGTCTTGATTTGGTAGTTTTTGCCAGCCTTTACCTTTATTACGATAAAAACATGGTCATATCATTTATAAAAGTTTTATCTTAAGGGATTTGTCTGTTGTAAATGACAAAAATATGAATTCTGATAGGGAAAATTTGTTTCACGAAAAAAATCGCTCAATTTAGGTTTAAAATAATAGCATTATCTCAAAAAATTATATATATTTTAATAAAAACTTTATAATAAGGCAATATGTTAGACAATAATTCTTTAAAAACAATCTGCGGACATGCCTTGCAAGAATATCCAGATGAATGCTGCGGGATAATTACAGGAGATGGAAAGGGGCTTGCCGTAGTCCACAAATGCAGAAATATACAGAATGAGCTGCATGAGAAAGACCCTGAAAGGCATAAGAGGGATGCGAGGACTGCATACTACATAGACCCAAAGGAGATGCTGTCTATTTTTAATGAGGCGGAAAAGAAGGGATTAAAGATAATTGCATTTTATCACTCCCATCCTGAGCATGCTGCATATTTTTCGCAAGAGGACTGGGACATGGCAATGTTCGGGGATGAGCCATCCTATCCCGATGCCGAGTATATTGTAGTATCTATTTTTAATGGAACTATAAATGAAGCGGCTTCATTCAAATGGGATGAAAATAAAAAGGATTTTCAAAAGAGGATTATAATTTAAGTCACTACTGTCCAACTATTAATCGAATAGATTCAATTGGTTACAACTATAGTCTACTGTTTCTTGCTTGAGTGCATCGCTAACCACTTGAAAAACAGGGTTTTTCTCGAAAAGGTTGACCTCTGAAATTTATAAAATTGTGTGAAGGCTTCCTGGTAAATTCAGTTTCTTTTTGACGATAGCTATAAGTAGATAAGTGCAAAGAGCAATTCATATTTGAGTTTTGACTGCATTGGGCGAAGTTCCATAGAAGCTCTTTATTCGCAGGTGTTGCTTGATCCATTTGAAAAACAATTCTACCTGCCATCGAGAACGATATATATCGGTTACTGTCTTTGGAGGTAGACTGAAATAGTTTGTCAGAAAAACCAAGCATTTGTCCTTTTCGACATCGTGATATTTTATACGGCGTAATGGTTCTGGATAAGCCGTTTTTGATTTGTGTCCCACAAGCATGATGACTTGATCGGTCTGAACGCCGGTTGTTTTGTCTGCTTTGTTTGAATACAAACGGCGAAACCGCAGATTGTCCTTTGCTCTGATTACGAAGAAAGCCGATGTTAAATGTATATGATACCCAAGTTGAGCGATTTTTAAACCACAGAGACCACAGAGAAAAAAATATGGTTTTAAAAACCTTAATGATTCCAAATATCTCTCTGTGTTCTCATAGCTTTAAATTTTTAAATGAGTTATTTCTTTTCCTTGCTGGTTCAGGCTTGTAGCCTGAACCAAAACATTAATATGTGGTTCAATCTACAAGATTGAACCAGCAGGTATTTTTCTTTATATTTATCAGTCTTTTTCTCTGTGTCCTGTGGTGAATCGCTCATTTTAGGTGATAGAGTCTCCGAAAATCGAGATAAGCCCTGTCCAGAGTATAAATTGAATTTGCTTCTATGGGCATGTCGTCCATTATAATTACATCGTGGGTCTTGCCATGAGTTATGACCACAAAAGTTGGGATTGGACCACGAAGATTTAAACTTGTCCCGTTAAGCTTTTAAACGGGAAGGGTATGCATTTTGACAGCCGATTTGGTTTTTCTGAACATTGCCCATGGGAATGTTGACAGGCAAAGCTCTATGGTAGTAGAATCGAAAGCATACACTGCCTGCTCTATATCCAGACCGATTTCTTCGTCTTGGTATAATTTGCACGCTATTTTGATGAGAATATGACCAAAGTCCTGATAGATTCGCTAGTCCCGTGTCTCGTTGGCATATGATAGGGTTGACCTTGAGATTTGACCACGAAAGCCTATGTGATAAAGCTTTTGCCGATGAGAGTTCAGGCATGTCTCTATATCCCTGAGACTCTCCCGGGATGTTAGTTGGGCAAAGGACATGCAAAGGAACTGATCCCAGCATGAAAAACTTTGAACTTTGTAATCCCCTTTGTATCGGGTAACACATTTGTTGAAATCGTATTGTGGCAGATAGTAAAGCAATTGGGCAAATACTGTCTTTCCAGAATTCATCCTGAACCCTCCTCAAAAAGTTTTGAGAAGGATTATACGATGAATCAAAACAGACAAACGATTTTAAATCGAAAAATATTTTTATAGCCATCTACTTTTTATATTTCAATTGGTTATAAGCATTTTCATTTTCAACAGTTGGACAGTAGTGGTATATGGATATTAAAACGATTGGTATTATCGGTGCCGGGACAATGGGTTCAGGGATTGCACAGGTGATGGCAGCATCAGGGTTTGAGGTAATATTGATGGATGTGAAGGACGAGTTTATTGAGAGGGGTATGGAGAATATAAACTGGGGACTAAATAAGATGGTTGAAAAGGGGAAGATGACAAATGAAGAAAAAGAAAAGGTGATTGATAGGGTTCATACTACAACAAGACTTGAGGATATAGCAAAGGCAGATTTCGTTATTGAGGCTGTTCCTGAGATAGCGGAATTAAAATTTGATATTTTTAAAAGACTTGATGTGCTTTGTCCAGAGTATATTATACTGTCCACAAACACATCATCCATATCTATCACACGAATTGCCTCTGCAACAAAGAGACAGGATAAGGTCATTGGGATGCACTTTATGAACCCTGCACCAGTGATGAAGCTTATGGAAATAATAAGAGGCAAAAATACATCAGATGAAACATTTACAGCCGTAAAAAGCCTTGTAGGGAGGATTGGTAATATACCTGTAGAATCGAAGGATTCCCCTGGCTTTATTGTGAACAGAGTTCTTATGCCGATGATAAATGAGGCAGTCTTTGCACTTATGGAGGGAGTTGCATCGGCTGAAGATATTGATAAGGCAATGACACTGGGTGCAAATCTGCCGATGGGACCTCTCGCACTTGCAGATTTGATAGGACTTGATACTGTCCTTTCAATTACGGAGAGTATTTATCGAGAGACAGGAGACCAAAAACACCGTCCTTGCCCATTGCTTAAAAGATATGTGGATACAGGGCAATTGGGAAAAAAGACAGGAAGGGGATTTTACAAATATGGACTTTGAGCTTACAGATGAACAGAAGATGGTTAAGGAGATGGTCAGGAAGTTTGCAGATGAGGAGATTGTGCCTGTTGCAAGGGAGAATGATATAAAGGAGCATTTCCCTATTGAGATAATAAAGAAGATGGCACCCCTCGGTCTTCTTGGTGCACCTATTCCGGAGAAGTATGGCGGTGGCGGGCTCGATTTCATAAGTGATGCCATAATATTTGAAGAGATAGGGAGGGCAGATTCATCAATAAGGACAACACTCTCTGTTCAGGTCTCCATAACTGAGCTTACAATTTTGAGATGGGGAACAGAGGAGCAAAAGGAAAAATATCTTCCATGGTTGTGTAATGGTGATATACTTGGCTGTTTTGCCCTGACAGAACCATGTGCAGGGAGCGATGCAGCAAATCAATCAACAACCGCAATTCCCACTGATAAGGGATGGGTGATTAACGGGACAAAGACATGGATAAGTAACGGAGGTATAGCCGATATTGCAATTGTCTTTGCCCAGACTGACAAGACTAAAAAACATAAAGGAATTGCAGCATTTATTGTAGAAAGGGGGACAAAAGGTTTTACCACAAGGGAGATAAAGGGGAAGCTCGGATTGAGGGCATCGAATACAGCCGAGCTTATTTTTGAAGATTGCGAAGTTTCAAAGGATGCACTGCTGGGTCAGGTAGGAGATGGTTTCAAAATAGCTATGAGCGCCCTTGATAACGGTAGATATGGTGTTGCTTCTGGCTGTGTAGGGATTATTCAGGGGTGTATAGATACCTGTGCGAAATATGCAAAGGAGAGACATCAGTTTGGAAAACCGATAGGCAGTTTCCAGTTGATACAGGAGAAGATAGCAAGGATGGTGGTGGATTGCGATGCCTCACGGCTGCTTGTATACAGGGCAGGAGATTTAAAAAATAAAGGAGTAAAAAATACACTTGAGACATCTATTGCCAAGTATTTTGCGAGCGAGGCAGCAGTAAGGGCTGCCACTGAAGCAATTCAGATATTCGGTGCCTATGGCTACTCCAATGAGTATCCTGTAGAGAGATATTTAAGGGATGCAAAGGTAGCTACTATCTATGAAGGGACATCGGAGATACAAAAGCTGATTATAGGTTATCACACACTTGGCATAAAGGCGTTTATATAGGGTATAGCGGTTAGCGATTAGGGGTTAGTTACTAAACGCTATACGCTAACCGCTATTCGCTATTTACAATCTTCCTGACCTTAAAATTGATATGACAAGCCAGAGTCCCAATAATCCTGCCACGATATAGCCTATTACACCCAGCATGGGAAATCCGAAGAGGAGGGGACCTTTGCCCGATAGCATTATTATTGATGAGCCGACTACAATGGCGGATATGATAAGGGCAAAGGAGAGGCGGTTGCTCGATTTATCCATATCCCTTATAAGCCTGTCTAATCCGCTGTGGACAAACTCAATCTTCAGTTTATCCTTCATAACCTTTTTTAAGACATAGCTTAATTGCCCTGGTATGTCTTTTATAATATCACTTAAATCGCTTAATGTCCTGTATGCCTTTGCAATCTGGTAAGTGGGGCTTAATCTCTTTTTTATCAATTCCATAGCAAAGGGCTTTGCCTCTTCAAGAATCAAAATATCAGGGTCGAGCGCCCTTGCAAGTCCTTCGATGGTGATAAGTGTTTTGCCGAGGAGTATGAGGTCGTTTGGAACCCGTGCCTTATAATTTATCGCCAGATGGAGTATCTCGCTTAATACCTTTCCTGCCTGTATCTGCTTCAGCGCCTTACCGTAATACGGCTCTATTAAATCACGCAGGTCGCTCTTAAATGCCTTTATGTCTATATCCTCGTTCAATAAACCGAGCCTGATATATTCGGAAACCAGACGATCGTAATCGAGGTCAATGATGGATAAGAATGTATTTGCCAGACTCTCCATAACATCCTCATCAGCCCTGCCGACTATGCCGAAATCTACAATCCCTATTCTGCCGTCCTGCATTATCAGAAAATTTCCCGGATGGGGGTCGGCATGAAATAACCCGAACTCCAGTATCTGTTTTAAGAAGGCGTTGACACCGTTCTTTGCTATTATTTTTTTATCATGCCCTGCCTCCTCTATCTTTTTTATCTCATGAATTGGAATCCCCTCTATCCTCTCCATGGTCAGAATGTCATTTGTAGTATACTCCCAGAAGACCTTAGGTATATAGACCGTGCCGTCTCCTTCAAAATTTTCTTTGAATTTCGCTGCATTGCTTCCTTCGAGATTGAAATTCAGTTCTCTCTTAATGGTCTTTGAAAACTCCTCGACTATTCCTGCGGGATTGTAAACCTTGCCGTGAGGGAGATATTTTTCAATGAGACTTGCCAGATAAAAGAGAATGCTTATATCAGAGGTGAGCTTTTCTCTTAAACCCGGACGCTGCACCTTTACAATCACCCTTTCACCTGTAAGGAGGGTGACGTTGTGAACCTGGGCGATTGATGCGGCTGCCGACGGCACATCATCGAAGGAGGAGAATATTTTATCGAGAGGGGCATGAAGCTCGTCTTCAATATGCCTCTTTGCCTCCGATGCAGAAAAGGGCGGGACTGCGTCCTGAAGCTTCCTGAATTCTTCGGCAAAATCCTGTGGAATCAGGTCGGGTCTGGAGCTTAAGACCTGTCCTAACTTTATAAATGTGGGTCCCAGTTCTTCAAATGCAAGCCGCAGTCTCTCAGGAACTGTATGAACCTCCCTCTCAAGCTCGTATTTCTTAAAGGGTATCATCCTTTTGCCGAGGGAGATATAGTGCTGGAGGTTAAGCTGGTCAATCAAAGACCCGAAGCCGTGTTTGATTAAGACATTGGCTATATCCTTAAGCCGCTGGATATTCTGATAGGTCCTTTTTACACTGGGAAATGGCATACAATAGTCAATGGTCAATGGTCAATAGTCAATAGTCAATGGTTTTAAAATCAATGACTAATGACTATTGACTACCGACTATTGACTTCGGTTTATTCTTTCTCAACTTGTTTCTTCAACTGCTCGATCTTTTTCTCCAGATTCTTTACTGCGGTATCAAGGTCTTTCTTCTGCACAAGGTCTACCTTTTGAAGGGCGGTTCTTATCCCATCCTGTATCTTTTTCTCTATCTCTGCTCTCGATTTATCAGCCTTCTTCAGTATTTCGTCTATCAACTTGGCGCCTTCGCTCCTTTTAATCTCTCCCCTTTTTATCAGATCATCCACCAACTCCTTTATCTTTTTTTCGGATAAATCCATTGCCCCTAAACCCAGAGCAACTGCCTTCCTTAATAACTCAAACATGGTATCACCCCCCCCTTTTTTTAACTGGAAACAAAGCAAATAAGCTGTCAAATAATAGCACAACTTAGAAATTTTAAAAAGATTATTCTTGTTTGAGATGAGATAAAAAGTCAGGTGTAATTCAGGATTTCAGACAGACTTATAAAGCAGATAAAAGTAAAGGCAAAGGTAAAGAAATTCTTTTCCTCTACCTTTACCTTTCTTCTTTAAGTCAGTGCAGGTCTGTGGCTAATCAGGTTCTTATTCTTATCCGGTTACTGCACATACATAGAAAACTTTTCTGCTGACGGCAGCTCGTTTCCGGAAGATATAGCATTTTTATAGTAGAACTTGTCCTCCAGAAGTTTATTGTATAACTGCCTGTCTTTTAAAGAGGGAAAATCTATTATCCTTAGCTCGAATTCGGACTGGTTTATATATGTAAAGGAACATTGTATACATATAGGAGGAGACTCTACGGGAAACAGGCTGACCTCGATTATCTCATCGTTTCTATATAAACCGTTTATAGGTTTGCTCGACTCTATATGTATTTCCTCTCTCGATATGTCAGTTGTTCTCCAGAACCCCTGAAGACTAAAGTTATGCCCTTCTGATAACAATGTTATAATATCTGCATTATTTTTCATTTAAACCTCCTTTTTGGTTTTACCAATATATTATACAAAAAGCATGCCAAGGAGATTTGTTTCTTTAAGAACAGCAAGTTAATTGATACTGAAAAATGACTTTTTTGAACGACTTTTTATTTTTTCTTTTGTTCCATAGTGTAATAATTTCAATAAATTAAAGCAAAAGAAAAAATAACGGAAGTGAAAAAAAGGTCATTTTTCAGTGTGAACAAGTTAGCTTAAATCAAGTCCGGCTTAAAGTCAAAAATTACCATATCTAAAGGCACATTTTTCCTAATAAAAGTCATTTAGTTGACATAGTGTGGGTAAAAATCAGAATCAATCACTTTAATTCTACAATCGTAACCCCGTCCCCTCCCTCTTTTTCATTGCCGGGACGGAAACCGGTTATGTATGGCGAGTCCTTCAAATATTCCCTCAGCATATTTTTAACAGCCTCTGTGCCGTATCCGTGAATAATTCGTATCTCCGGCAAATCGCTTTGATACGCCCTATCCAGAAATTTTATAGCCCTTTCTCTTGCTTCATCTACCCTCATTCCCCTCAGATCGCACTCTGTTTCAACTTGCAAGCCGTAAGCTGCAAGTTTTTTTTCTTTCCTCTTGCCTCCTGCCTCCTGTATTACCTTTTCTTTTCCCTTCACCATGTCTGCATCCACTATTGTTTCCATATTGCCAATCAGTACCCTCACTTTCTTTTTATCAGACGGCGTCTCTAGCAAAATTCCGTAAACTCCAAGGGATGCAACCTCCACCCTGTCTCCTGATTTCATCTGCTCCAGAGGTATGCAGGCATCGCCTGACGAAGATGCTGAAATATCCTTGGCGGCTTTTTCAATCTTTTCTTCCGCCAATTTTAGCTTTGCAGTAGTCTTCTCAGCCTTTAATTCATCCAAAATCTTTTTTATTGTATCCCTTGCCTCTGCAATATCCTTCGACAGTCTTTTCTTTTTTGATTTAAGGTATTCCCTTTCATCTTCCTTCATCCTCTCTGTAATCCGCCTCTGATCTTCCATCAGTGTCTCAGATTCCTTTCTTGCAGAGGATTGCCTTTGGGTCTCTTCCTCCAAAACCTTTTTAATCCCTTCCAATCGGACGACTGCATCATCCAGTCTCTTATCCCTCTCCTTCATTAAAGATAATGACAGCTCTATAATCTTTTTATCCATCCCAAGCCGTGCTGCTATATCCAGGGCGGAGCTGCCGCCGGGGATCCCCTGTATAAGCCTGTATGTCGGCGAGAGGGTTTTTAAATCGAATTCCACGCTGGCATTTCTAAAGCCTTCTCTCCCCATACCTGCCGCCTTCAATTGCCCGTAGTGGGTTGTAGCTATCACCTTTACCCCCCTCTTTGAAAGCTCTATAAGGACAGCCTCTGCCAGTGCCCCGCCCTCCGACGGGTCGGTGGAGATCATAAGCTCGTCCATGAGAACCAGCGACTTCGGAGAGGCAGAGATCAATATCCCGATGATATTCATGAGATGACCCGAAAAGGTAGAGAGATGCCTGCCAATATCCTGCTCGTCTCCAATATCGGCATAAATCTCAGGGAATACAGCCATAGCAGAGTCTTTATCAGCAGGTATATGAAGTCCTGCCCTCACCATCAATCCCATAAGACCGACGGTCTTGAGGGTTACGGTCTTGCCCCCTGTATTTGGACCCGATATAACGAGGACATTACAATCAGGTGAAATAGTTATATCATTGGGAATTACACTGTCACCTGCCCTGAGCGAAGTCGAAGGGTCGCCTAGTATTAAAAGGGGATGCCTCGCAGATTTTAAAGCAATATTCCCTTCCTGGTTTATCTCAGGCTCTACAGCATTCATAACATGGCTCAACCTTGCCTTTGCATGTATGAGGTCTAATTTTGATAGAATATTCAGATTGTTTTCAATCGCTACGGATTCCTTTGATACGAGGTTTGTCAACTCCTTTAATATCCGCTGTATCTCCCTCCTCAATTCGGATTCAGCCATCTTGAGCTGATTGTTCAATTCCACCAGCTCTGCAGGCTCTAAAAATATGGTAGCGCCGCTTGAAGACGAATCGTGGACGATCCCCTCTATCTTTGTTTTGTATTCAGCCTTTACAGGCAGCACATATCTGTCCTCCCTCTGTGTATAATAATTGTCCATCAATATTTGAGAATACTCGGACGATGAAATGTAAGCCCCAAGTTTTTTTATAATCTTATTTTTAATAGAGCGGACATTCCTCGACATCTCTCTCATTTCAGGAGTGGCATTTTCATTAATCTCCCCGGATTCCGTTATGCAGAAATCTATCCTCTCTTTTATTTCCGGGAGACTTTCAATAGGGGCTGCAATCCGATACAAAACCGGTGCTTTATCTTTGAATGAAAGAAGAAATGATTTTATCCTTCGCGAAATTCCTATAATGGCGGCTATCTCTTTTAATTCTAAAATCTCGAGAGTTATATCCTTTAATGCCCTTCCAATAGCAGGTCCGACATCTTCAAATCCTGACAGCGGAAAATTTTTACCCTCCGAAAGTATCTCCTTCATTTCAGAGGTCTCTCTTAATTTCGTCCTGACCGATTCGATGTCCGGGAGATTGTCAGGGATAAGAGAGACTGCAAGCCCCGTTCCCGCAGGAGAGATTGTGAGGGATGACAGGCTGTCTGTTATTCCATCCCATCCCAGGCATTTTCCTGCCTTTTCAATAAGTCTGCTTTTATTTGGTATATCCATAAATACAAACAAGGTTGAGTAGTTAAGTGGTCGAGTAGTTTAACTACTTAACTTCTGCACTACTTAACCACTTAACTTTATTTCTGTTCAAAAGAATATATTTTCTTACAGAATAAATCAAGGAATTTCAAATCGTTATTGACTTAAAGCATAAATTTTGATATTATGAGAATATGTTTAGAATGCGGGATAGAATTATTTATCCGGCTCACGGGATTGGAATTATAGATAGAATCGAGGAGAAGATACTTTCAGGTAAAAAAAGGTCATTCTATGTAATAAAGATATTGGAAAACGGCGT
>JACQEW010000138.1 GCA_016200365.1 Nitrospinota bacterium | reverse complement strand
GTATAACTTTAATCAGCCCATGCAATGGAAGATTTGTTTTGATAAAAGCAGGTTTGTTTTTCAATAAAAATTCCCCTCCGATACCAGCCTCATTTTCATTATCTCCAATTAAAAATGAGAATCCCTTTGAACGGTGCCAGTATTCGTGTGCCACATATACCCTGCCCTCTTTGATTGCCTGATATACAATGCCGATGTCCCTTTTGTCTTTTTGAAACGGTCTTTCTGTAAGTATATGTGTTCTTATTGTTTTGAAGGCGTATCCGAAATTGAATATATAAAAGTTAAGTCCAAACAATCTTCTCTTTGTATTGTGGTTATCTATCTCTCCGATACCTGTAACCCTTTTCTCTTTATTCAATTCATCCCACCGTTTGAGTGTCCTTTCCCTTGGTCCTGATAAGCGATAGGAAGGAAAAAAGTAGCTTAAAATTGCAGAAGGGTATCCTTTAAGTTTCTCCTGCCAGTCTGTCTGTAAATCCCAGATGCTCATGCCTGTATAGCCCTTTGCAGACCAGTCTGCCCACGGAAATGGTTTTACGCCGAAAAGCTCTGTGCCTTCGTGGTCAGGATGGGCGATTATTCCAAAGCCGCCTTGATTATTCACTGCATCAATATATTCCTGCGGTTTAACTGCATCTTTGTCTAAAATTATCGGTTCATTTATATTGAAGGCAAGATAGTGATTATACCTCGGTGAAATTTCCTCCCCAACGATTAAAAGGACATCATCATGCCACCCCTCGTGTCCATCATTTTTTGCATCGAGCCTGAAATGGTCGGTGAGCATGATAAAATCAAGCCCTGCATTTTTTACAGCCTCTACAATTTCATCAATTGAAACATTCCCGTCATAAGAGTAATTTGAGTGGAAATGGACAGCCCCTGCATAGTCGTAGAATTTTTTATTCATAACTTGTGCTGAACTTGTTTCAGTAGTGTGAGATAATTATCTCACGGAGTTTGCTGATGATTCAAACAGAAATTTGTCCTGAACTTGATTCAGGAAACAAAGAAAAGATAATACGGCTTGAGACTGTAAGCTGGGGGATGTATGACTGGGCTAATTCTGCCTTTGCCACAGTCATACTCACCGCCATTTTCAGTAAATATTTTGCGCAGGTTGTTGCAGGAGGTGAACGGGGGGTTGAGATTTTTGGAATCAATATCCACGGCGCTGCCCTCTGGGACTTTATTGTGGCAATTGCAATGCTTATAGTTGCTATTATCTCCCCGATTTTAGGAGCAATCGCAGACTTCTCCGCAAAAAGACGCACTTTTCAGATATTCTTTTGCTATCTTGGAGTCATTTTTAGCGGTCTCCTTTTCTTCGTAGGTGCAGGTGACTATCTGATAGGCTCTCTTTTCTTTATCTTTGCCCTCATCGGTTTTTCTGCATCAATTGTTTTTAACGACTCATTCCTTATACAAATCTCCACAGAAAAAAATATCGGGAGAATCTCATCTCTTGGGTGGGGGCTTGGATATATCGGCGGAGGTCTTCTTCTTTTGATAAATCTTATAATGCTTCAGTTCCCAAATCTGATAGGTCTTCCAAAAGATTATTTTACAGTTCAGGACTGTTTTCTCTCAGTTGCTATGTGGTGGTTCATTTTTTCCATACCGGCTTTTATGTTCATAAAAGAAAAACCTATCGGCAGCAAACTCCATGAAGGAGAATCTTATAGATTCCCCCTGATTAAATCAGGGGTCACTACAAGCATTTCCATTGGAGTAAAAAGACTTAATCATACTTTTAAATCCATAAAACAACACAGGGAGCTTTTTAAATTCTTACTTGCCTTTCTCATTTATAATGACGGCATAGAAACGGTTATTATCATGGCTTCAATCTTCGGGGCAGAGGTAGTAAAAATGGATACAGGCGAGCTTATACTCTATTTCCTTATGATTCAGGGGATCGCCTTTATCGGCTCGATAGTCTTCGGTCATTTTGCCGATGCAGCCGGCAAAAAGACTGCCATAATAATCTCCCTTATAATCTGGTGCTTTGTTTCTATATGGGCGTATTTTCTCGGAATTATCTGGGATATGAAAACTGAATACTGGATATTAGGGATGATTGCTGCTACAGTCCTTGGAGGGAGTCAGGCTATCAGCCGCTCTTTCTGCGGGGCATTGACACCACACGAAAAGGCTGCCGAGTTTTTCGGTTTTTACGCAATTTCAGGAAGATTCGCCACAATATTCGGACCCCTTATATACGGATTGATAATACACTTTACAAAGAGCATTCAGGCAGGTATACTCTCTGTTATTATATTTTTCATTGTTGGAATGCTTATACTCTTTACAGTCAATGAGGAAAAGGGGGTTCTTGAAAAGAATAATTCCTGATTATTGCAAAACTTTACTTAATATGGTATCTTAAACTAAGAGTCCGCAGATTTCGCAGATTAAAACAAAATATTAAAAAATCTGTGAAAATCTGTGTAATCTGTGGATTAATCAGGTTTTTCTTTTTATTCGGGGCGTAGCGCAGCCTGGCTAGCGCACCTGCCTTGGGCGCAGGGGGTCGGAGGTTCGAATCCTCTCGCCCCGACCATTTAAAAACAGTTAAGAGTTATGAGTGAAAAGTTATGAGTTTAATGATTTCAATACTTGCATTTCTTTTTGTTTTTACAATTGTTGTTCTGATTCATGAATTCGGGCATTTTATTACTGCCCGAAGGCTTGGCATTAATGCCTACGAGTTCTCAATCGGCTTTCCTTTCAGCCCCAAAATAGCGACCCTTTTTAAACACAGAGAGACGGAATTTACCTTGAGGCTCTTACCTCTTGGGGGATTTGTAAGTTTTTCAAAAGATGAAGAGGAGGCTGAATCACTTGAGTTTTTACAAAAACCAAGATGGAAGAGGACGGTTATTATCTCTGCCGGCTCAATTTTTAATATTGCCTTTGCCTTTTTGATTATTGCCGCTGCTCTAATGCTTGGCAAGCATATATCTCTGTTCAATGCAGCAATTGCAAGTCTCAAGACAATTGAAGCGGTATCTGTTGGCACAATTCAACTTATCTTCAATCTCTTTTCAGGTAATGGCTCTATGGACAGCTTATCAGGACCAATTGGCATTGCTGTAATGGCTGGTAAGGCAGCGGATGCAGGTTTTATAAATCTCCTGTATTTTACAGGACTCTTGAGTCTGAGTCTGGGTATATTAAATCTCCTTCCATTCCCTGCACTTGATGGCGGACACCTCATTATCCTCGCTATCGAATCTTTAAAGAAATCTCCTTTAAGCCAGCGAACCTATCAAATTGTCGGTATCGCAGGCATATCATTTTTTATTATCCTCACTTTTTTTATTACCTATAAGGACATTCTAAAGCTTATTGCCTGATACACAAGTTAGGTGTTCGCTTCGCTCAAACTAACTTTGATTACACAGATTAAGTTATAGATTACACAGATTACATGATCTTTAATCGGTGTCCTCTTTTTAAAATCTGTGTAATCAGGTATAGGATTGAAATTCCTATACCTAAATTCAGATATAATCCTTTAACATTTTGATAATATGCTTTGCAAGGTTATCGCTTATTTCATTATGTCGTGGAATCGGTTGTGAAATTTTTGTCCTCGGATTCTGATACCAATCGTGCCTTCCTCCGTGTCTTATAAAGACACAGCCCATCTCTTCGAGTTTCCTTATCAAATCTCTTTTTTTCACGCTATTTCCAGTTCAGCAATCTTACGAACACAGGGAATCGCACCGCTGGTTAAATCCTTATAAATATCTTTTAAGTTTTCCTTTAATTCCTCTAATGTTTCTCCCTGGCTCATATAGTCTGGATATTCTTCTAAGTGTCCTATCCACATATCACCATCTTGCCAGTATACATATTTTGTAGTTTCCATCGTTCTCTCCTTTTTATTTTTTTTGTTGTCTAACATTTACTTTCATACTTATTCCACAAGTAATAACACTATATAATGAGGCAATGTGATGCGTCAAGGTTTTTTAATTTCAAACTTGTTGTAATTGTTAGGTTTATTCAGTATAATAACCAAAAATTGAGATAATTATCAAAAAAGTTTTTACCCTCAGAATACATGTCTTTTTTGAAAAACACAGATGGCATTAACCTCCATTACAGAGTAGCTGGCAAAGGTAACTCTATTATCCTTATCCACGGCTGGGCGATGAATTCTCATGTCTGGAAATATCAGATAGATGAGCTTTCAAGAGATTTTCAGGTAATTGCAGTTGATTTGAGGGGGCATGGGAAATCCGTAACCCCCTCACCTCAATCCTCTCCCCATGGGGGAGAGGCAGAGAGTTTTGACGCGTTTGTGAAGGATTTAAAGGAATTGATAGATTTCTTGAATATAAAGAAATTTACTCTTGTAGGCTGGTCAATGGCATCCTTCATAATTGTAAGATACTATTTTAAATATCCGGAGGATATAGATAAATTAATATTCATCAGTGGCACTCCTAAGTTTATATCAGAAAATGACTATCCCTATGGGCAACCTATGAGTATGGTAAAAAGGTTAGAACAGAATTTAAAACCTGTCCCCCGCATCAAGTGCGGGGCAGGCTCTGCAAGCCTGCCCTCGAATGTTTCTATCGGGGGTCGTAAGCAGGGAAGGGACTACAAAAACCATATAAGAGAATTTTGCGAAAGACTCTTTATTTCAGGAGAAGAGATTGATGACGATAGCAGCGCCGATGTTAAAAAGTTGATGTTCAATGAGGATTTCCCTCCCTCATTCAATGTAGTCTTTCAAACACTTAATTCCCTTATACATGATGACATAAGGGATAAACTGAAATATATCAAGGCACCATCGTTGATTATCCACGGCAGTATTGATAAAATATGCCCTGTCGGCGCAGGTAAGTATATGGCAAGGGAGATGCCTGATTCGAAATTAATTATTCTTGAAGGTGTTGGACATGCACCGTTTTTAACACAGCCTGAGATGGTTAATAAGGAAATAAAAGATTTTGTATTTTCCCCCTCACCCAGCCTCTCCCCTATGGGGAGAGGAGAAAGGTGAGGGATGCTAATTATGATTGATAAATCTGTAATAAAAACATCATTTTCAAAAAGGGCTGATACCTATGATAAATTCGCATCTTTTCAAAAAGAGATTGCCAATCTTCTGCTTTCTGAAATTTATAAGAGAGATTTTTCCCCTAAGAATATATTAGACATAGGTTCAGGGACAGGGAATATTTCAATAAATCTGGCAGAAAATTATAAATTTTCAAATATTGTTGCATGTGATATAGCCCATGGAATGTCTGTGTTTGCACAAGGGAAGAGAAATGGACAGTCTAATATTCATATAGCTACAGCAGATACGGAAACCCTCCCCTACCCTTCTAATTCCTTTGACCTGATAGCATCAAACCTGATGTTTCAATGGGT
>JACQEW010000121.1 GCA_016200365.1 Nitrospinota bacterium | reverse complement strand
AGTCAAATTTTAAAAGATAGCAAGTAGGAAAACAAGCAGATTACTCTTCTGATAATGGCGTTAAGTGAGTAATTTGAAAGTAATTTTAAAAAATTTTACCTCTCGGTGGGGAAAGGTGTGTTTTGATGCAAGATTCAGGTATGAAATGTATTTTAATTCTTACGCCTAATTACTTATCTAACTCTGGATGGACCAAACAGGAATTTAATTCAATCTTTACACGAGAAATTATAGAAAATAAAAATGTGGTACTTCCTATCTGGGATAAAGTCACTAAGAAGGATGTATATGATTATAGCCCTAATTTGGCTGATAGATTTGCGGCTCATTGGAGTGAAGGACAATTACAAGTTGCATCTAAGATAGCAAGGACAATTAGAGAAAGTTAAAATGGTAAAGGGTATCAATCCGAGGTCTCTCTCTTGTAACTTTCAATAAACCTGACAATTTCTGAGATAAAATGCTCTATATCGGATAGATGCCTTTGGAGTATATTGTAAATCTCTTGAGGGGTAACCTCATGATAAACATGCACCATCCTGTTTCTATAACCTGCCATTTTAAGGAGTGTCTTTGCATATTCCTTATCCACGATGCCCCTATCACCAAGTTCCATTGCAATTTTTTTGTATTCAATCTCCTTAAACCCGTAACTCTTTGAGAGTATATGTCTGCCGATGTCAAAAACCGCCTCAAGTGAGCGTCTTAAATAACTCTCTGCTGCTGCAGGATTTCTTTTGTCTCTAAAAAATTCATCCTCCGGTATCTCCGATAGCCGTTTAAGTTCAGAAAGGAATTCCTGAATCAGAGAAAGATTTTCCTCAATCCTATCTATGTGTAATCTCGAAATAACCATCCTTTATAGCCTCTAAAAAATCCTTTTCAAATTCTGCCTTTTTGAATGACAGGTCGGAAGCCATTTTCATCACCATCTCCTCATACTCATCTAAGAAATCCTCATCTTCACAATATATAAGCTCTCCCTTTATTGCCTCAAACTGGAAAAGCATATCTGTCTCCTGAAGAAATACCAAATCTACATTAAAAGGCTCGAATAGAAGAGAAAGGTCGGCATAAAGCTCGCCATAAGCCTCATATATATCCTGCGGCAGTTTTTCAAAGACGACACCTATATCAAGGTCGGCTCTTTCATCAATTGTGAAATTCCTGTCATTTAGAAAAGCAATTCCACTCTCCCTTTGGGAACCAAAGATATAGGCTATCTTAACATTATGGCTTTTTAACAATTCTGATAGAGGTTTATTTTTCATAAAATTCTTCGCTGTCATAATGCTAAAATATAACACCTGATATTATTAAAATCAAAAGTTTTATTTTTCTTGTTATTTTTCTTAATGACTTTATCTGTCTTTTTTGATAGTCTTTTTTAAAAATAGCTCTTTTTTTAGTGATTAACCTTTCATATTTCCCATGACAAAAGATGAGATTATAAATTACTGGGCATCTTCGGCAAACAAAGACTTAAAGGCATTTGAAAGTCTATTTAAAAACGGTCATTATATTTGGGCATTGTTTTTGGGTCATCTGATTTTGGAGAAGCTTTTAAAAGCAGTCTATGTTAAGAATATTGATACAAATATTCCATATACACATGATCTCGTAAAAATTGCGGATAAAGCAGAATTATTACTCACCGACAAACAAAAAGACCTTCTGGATGAAATTACTACCTTTAATATAAAAGCACGGTATCCTGACTATAAAGGCAGATTCTACAAAAAGATAACAAAAAGATTTGCAGAAAATTATATTGTAAAGATAAAGGAGTTAAGACAATGGCTTATAAAAGAAATAAAAAAATAATTTACCAAAAGATTAAAGAATATGCAGAGGTTTTGCAGGAAAACGGCATTAATGTATGGAGAATGTATTTATTTGGTTCTCGCCTAAAAAATAAATTTACTCCCGAAAGCGATATTGACCTTGCAATATTTTTAAATAAAGACAATATTGACGGTTTTAGAGAAGATGTGCAATTAATGCATCTAAGGAGAAAAGTTGATTTAAGAATTGAGCCGCATGCCTTTGCAATGTCAGATTTTGACGAAACAAATCCATTTATTAAAGAGATAGTAAAGACAGGAAAAAGAATTATTTAAGGTTTAAAAGTGGATAATGAAAAGCTATTAGATACCTTTGTCGAGCTTATCAGGAAGACCTCCTGCAACCTGCCGGTAGATGTCGTCAGTTCAATAGAGGGCGGGCTTTTAAATGAAAAGAGAGGGTCTATTGCATACGACACCCTTCAAATTATTCTCAAAAACATAGAGATTGCCCGTGAGAAATCCCTCCCTATGTGTCAGGATACAGGGACACCTGTATTTTACATAAATCTACCATGCGGTATTTCTCAAGGCGACATTTGCAATAAAATAAAAAAGGCAATAAA
The DNA here is from genome assembly GCA_016200365.1 of Nitrospinota bacterium. GTDB lineage: Bacteria > Nitrospinota > Nitrospinia > UBA9942 > UBA9942 > JACQEW01. Next base: position 12,069 of record JACQEW010000121.1, on the reverse strand, counting down.
AATATCTGTCCGAAAATTATATTTAAGACCGAATGTAGTTGATACACTGACAGGGAAAAATCTTGGCGGCGGCACTGGAGCAGGTTATCCGGTGATACACTTTGAGGAGTGGAAGAAGGATTATATCAGGACAATACTTATGCTAAAGGGCGGAGGCTGCGAAAATGTGGGGGCTCAGTATAGCCTGCCATCCCCGATAAAAGCACTCGAGGACAGGGACAGCAGGCTGAATGCAGGCAGGGATTTGGAAGGGGTCAGAAGGTGTATACTCGATGCAGTTCATAAGGCACAAGGGAGAGGGTGTGCACCGGGTGTTATTGGTGTATGTATTGGCGGCGACAGGGTGTCCTCTTATGAAGAATCAAAGAGGCAGTTGATAAAAAGTCTGGATGATAAAAATGAAAATCCTGTTCTTTATAAATTAGAGCGGGAGATTGCAAGGGATGCAAACAAATTAGGTATAGGTCCGATGGGGTTTGGCGGGAGGACAACACTTCTTGGAGTAAAAATCGGCTCTATTTGCAGAATACCCGCATCATACTTTGTATCCATAACATATATGTGCTGGGCATATCGGAGACGCGGGTTTGAGTATAAAGGCGGAAAGGTGAAAAAATGGCTATATTGAGAATACCGCAAAAAAGTTTTTTGCAGTAGTGTTAAATTTTATGATATTAAATTCACCTATTAATAAGAAAGATATTGACAGTTTAAAGGCAGGCGATACAGCTTATCTCAATGGTATTATTGTAACAGCCAGAGATGCGGCTCACAAATATCTCATTGAAAAGAAGCCAAGGAAATATAAAAAACTCCTTAAAAATGGCATAATCTATCACTGTGGTCCGGTTGTAGATAGGGTCGGTAAAAAATGGATTGTGGCAGCAGCGGGTCCCACTACAAGCATGAGAGAAGAACCTTATACCGCAGAGATAATAAGGGAATATGAAATATCGGGAATTATTGGCAAAGGTGGGATGGGTGATAAGACGCTAAATGCCTTGAGGAAATATAAGGCAGTCTATTTCCATGCCATCGGCGGACTGGCACAGGTATTGGCAGAATGTGTTGTGGATGTAAAGGATGTATTCATGCTCAAAGAGTTCGGGAGTCCGGAGGCTATGTGGATTCTTGATGTCAGGGATTTTCCTGTAACCGTTACAATGGATTCGCACGGGAATAGTCTGCATAAAATAATGTATGAAAAATCAGAGGCAGTGTTAGATAAATTGATTAAAGACGGCACGAGAGAATAACTCAGGAAGCTATTATCAGGTCATTTAATGGAGATAATATAACTGAATCATGAAACAAGCAGTCATTGAAAACCCAATCTTAAACTCGCCTTTCAAAAAGCCTGAATTCCATTTCAAATTTGCCAAGGATGGAATTACAAATGAGATTGCTGAGGAACGCCGTATCAGCTCTTATTTTGTTCCCATTGCAAACCCCAAAAAAAAGGGCAAACAACTATTTTTTGACACCGAATGGACTCAAGACCGTATTGAAGAAAATAAGTTCATTAATCAAATCCGCGACAGGATTTCTCTCTGGCGTAAGAAATACTATGGCATAACAAAGACAACACGGTTTTTGTTAGATTACTGGAATGATCCAGATAGGGAAAAGAAATTATTCTTCTGCCAGATAGAGGCAATTGAAACCATTATTTATATAACGGAAGTTGCCAATAAGCACGGCGATTCATGGATTGAAAACTTCATCAGACAATCTAATCAGGACGCCAATCCGCTGCTTTACAGAATCGCTTTCAAGATGGCAACCGGTAGCGGGAAGACCGTTGTTATGGCAATGCTCATTGCATGGCATTCCTTGAACAAATTTGCCAATTCACAAGATGTGCGGTTCTCTGATACATTCTTAATTGTAACTCCCGGCATTACAATTCGTGACCGCCTGAGAGTTTTGCTGGCAAATGACCCAGGAAATTATTATGTCCAGCGTGATATTATTCCGTATGATCTATTAGCTGAACTAAATAAGGTGAAAATTATAATAACCAACTTTCATGCTTTCAAACTCAGGGAAAAATCTGATGCCGCTAGACTTACAAAGGATATTTTGTCAGGGGAAAATGGGGCATTGATAGAGACTCCTGATGAAATGGTACGCCGTGTATGCCGCGAATTGGGCACAAAGAAGAATATCATAGTCATAAACGATGAGGCTCATCATTGCTATCGCCGTCGTAGCGGCAGTGAGGAAGAAAAACTTACAGGTGAAGAACGCAAAGAAATTGAAAAACGAGACGAGGAGGCGCGGATATGGATTTCAGGACTTGAAGCAGTAAAAGAAAAGATTGGCCTCAAGTCTGTTTATGACCTTTCTGCAACGCCGTTTTTTCTCCGCGGTTCTGGTTATCCTGAGGGAACGCTTTTTCCATGGGTTGTATCAGACTTTTCACTCATAGATGCTATTGAGTCGGGAATTGTTAAAGTTCCACGCGTGCCTGTGGCCGATGACCAGATGACAGGGGATCAGCCTACTTACCGGGACATCTGGCTGCGTATCCGCGACGACCTTCCCAAAAAAGGCAGAAAGACTGATGCTGTGAGTGGCGAACCAAAACTCCCTGTTGAACTTCAAGGTGCACTTCATAGTCTTTACGGAAACTATGAAAAATCATATAACCTCTGGGAAAAAAACGGCAACGGTACTCCGCCTGTCTTTATTGTCGTCTGCAATAATACGAATGTTTCAAAACTTGTATATGATTATGTTTCAGGCTGGAAAAAAACTCTCCCTGATGAAAAAACAATTATTGTCCCCGGACAGTTGCCTATATTCAATAATGAGAAAGATGGCAGGTGGAAAGAAAGACCTAACACCATTCTGATCGACAGTGAGCAGCTTGAATCAGGTGAGTCAATGAGCGATGAATTTAAAAAAATAGCCGCAATGGAGATAGAGGAATTCAAGGCGGAATATCGTAAAAGATTTCCTGGTCGTGATACAGAAAAACTCACCAATGAAGACCTTCTCAGAGAGGTAATGAACACTGTAGGCAAACAAGGAAAGATGGGAGAAAACATCAAATGCGTTGTCAGTGTATCAATGCTTACCGAAGGATGGGATGCAAACACGGTTACTCATATCCTTGGTGTCCGTGCGTTCGGGACGCAACTCCTCTGCGAACAGGTTGTTGGAAGAGGGCTTCGCAGAATGAGTTATATTACAAATGATGACGGCAAGTTCGAGCCTGAATATGCAGAGGTTTACGGAGTGCCTTTTTCCTTTATTCCGTGTTCCGGCTCTACAACAGAACCAAAACCCGGTCCCATACCTACCCGTGTGCGTGCACTGTCGGAACGTTCACATCTTGAAATAACTTTTCCTCGCCTTACAGGGTATCGTTATGAATTTTCAGAAGAAAGGCTTCAAGCAAAATTTACAGATGCCTCACTATTTGCTCTCAGCACTGCTGATATTCCTACAAAAGTTCAACTTGACCCCATAGCAGGAGAATCAAGTATTCACACCCTTGATGATTTAAAAAAGAAAAGGGTTCAAGAAGTAGCATTTCTTCTCGCTAAACTGACATTGGAGAAATACTTCAGGGATGATGACGGAAATATCAAATCATATCTTTTTCCAAAAATTCTTGATATAACAAAACAATGGCTCTATAAATGCGTCACTTACAAGGACAATACATTTCCGCAGCTTTTATTATTGATTGAATTTGCACATCACGCATCTGACCGAGTCTACAGGGCAATTGTTCATTCGTCTATGGGAAACAATGAACTAAAACCTATTTTGAAGCCATATGATTCGGTTGGCACTACTTCGTATGTTGACTTTGATACAATCAGGGCTGTCTATCCGACAACATTAAGCCATATCAGTCATATTGTTGCAGATACGAATTCATGGGAGCAGAAACTTGCACAATCACTTGAAGACATGGAAGAAGTAATTTCTTATGTGAAGAATCAGAATTTAGGCTTTGCCATTCCATATACATTTAACGGAGAAGAGAAAAACTATCTGCCAGATTTTATTGTGAAGATAAGATTGACACCTTCTCCCCTTGCGGGAGAGGGCAAGGGTGAGGGGGTATCCGAAAATATTCTCAATCTCATTATTGAGGTGACAGGCGAGAAAAAGAAGGATAAAGAGGCAAAGGTTGCAACAGCAAATGACTTGTGGATGCCGGCAGTCAATAATCACGGAGGCTTTGGCAGATGGGAATTTCTTGAGATAACAGACCCATGGAATACAAAGAATATAATTCGTAAGTTTCTGCTAAAATACTTGCAAGATTTAGGGGGAAAACAAAATGCTGACTCGGATTAAAATCAGAAATTTCAAGAAGTTTGATGAAATTGATATTGAACTTGGTAAGACCGTTGTATTGATAGGTCCAAATAACAGCGGTAAAACTACGGCTTTGCAGTCGCTTGCCCTGTGGGATGTAGGGCTTAAACTATGGAATGCAAAACGCAGCGGGAAAACATCGCCTGAAAAACGTCCCGGCGTAACAATAAACCGCCGTGATTTAATTGCCATTCCTGTTCCTGTTGCAAACCTGCTCTGGAGGGATTTGCACGTTAGAGATATAAAACGGTTGGAAGAAAAAACTGAAACGGGAAAACCGAAAATAAAAACGCAGAATATTTTAATTGATATTATCGTTGAAGGGATTACAAACGGCAAGTCGTGGAAATGCGGTCTTGAGTTTGATTATGCAAACGAGGAATCTTTCTATTGTCGTCTCCTTCGTCTTACGAAAGGACATCAACCGCAGCGAATGGCTATACCTGAAGAATCTGCCGATATAAAAGTTGCTTTTCTTCCGCCGATGTCGGGACTTGCGGCTGTAGAAGCAAAGTATGAAACTGGCAAGATAAATGTCCTCATTGGTGAGGGACAAACAGCCCAGGTTCTTAGAAACCTGTGTTACCAAATCTATGAAAAAAGCAATGCAACCAGCGACTGGCAGGAACTTACAGAGCATATAAAACGACTTTTTGGTGTAACATTGCTCCCGCCACAGTATATTAAAGAACGTGGGGAAATAACAATGACTTACAAAGAGCCAAACGGCATTCAACTTGATCTTTCATGCTCTGGCAGAGGACTTCAGCAAACACTTCTTTTGCTCTCTCATCTTTATGCAAATCCTAAAACAGTTTTATTGCTTGATGAGCCTGATGCACACCTTGAAGTCCTCCGCCAAAGGCAGACCTATCAGTTAATTACTGATATAGCAGATGAAAAAGGCTCTCAGATTATTGCAGCCAGTCATTCGGAAATTGTGCTTAATGAAGCCGCTGACCGCGATGTTGTTATTGCCTTTGTCGGAAAACCTCACAGGATTGACGATAGAGGGAGTCAGGTTTTAAAATCGCTTAAAGAAATCGGATTTGAGCATTACTATCAGGCGGAAGAAACCGGCTGGGTTTTGTATCTTGAGGGTTCAACAGACCTTGCAATTTTAAAGGCTTTTGCAGGTATTTTAGAGCATAAAGAAGCAATAGATGCCCTTGCCAAACCCTTTGTTCATTATGTCCAGAACCAGCCAAACGATGCAAAAAAGCATTTCTGGGGGTTGAAATATGCAAAAGATGATTTAGTTGGAATTGCAATTTTTGATCGTCTTGAAAAACCACTGCCTGATGACTTGGGCGCTTTGGGGTTGCAATGGAAGAAGAGAGAATTGGAGAATTATCTTTGCATGGAGGAATCACTTTTAGCCTATGCAAAACATGATTTAACAGATGACCTTTTTGGAAGTGCAGAAGCAAACAGGCGAGTTAATGCTATGAAAGAATCTATTACAGAAGCTGCATCGGCATTAAAAACACTGAGAAGACCTGAACCATGGTCTTCGGATATCAAATCAACTGATGAGTTTCTTGACCCTTTATTTGATGAATATTTTAAAAAATTAGGCCTGCCGAATCTTATCAAAAAATCAGATTACCATGTTCTTGCCCGTCTGGTTCCAAAAGATAAGATTGACCCTGAGATTATTGAAAAACTTGATGCTATTGTGGAAACAGCTAAAAAAGCAAAACCGAGGGTTGACTGATATGGTAAAGAAAAAAACTGCAAAGAATTCTATTGATAGTTTAAAGCATAAAGACAAGCGCAAGAACATCCCAACTGCCGAGCTTCAGAACTTTGTAAAAGAAGACGAGGCAAAGCCAAAGAAGATTCTCTATCCGCGAGATCCTTCGCTTGACCCCCAGCTTGTCTGGAAAGGCAAGGATGAGCAGGACCAGAAAGACTTGGAAATCCCTGCTGTTCCCGTCTATATTCAGGAAAAGATTCATCCGCAGGTGTTGATTGACGACTTGCGACGTTTTCACGAAAAAGAAAACCCTGCTTCTCAGACAAACCTTTTCGCAGATTTCAACGGAATTGAATTTGAAGATTTGATTAATTTTTACCAGCATGAGCAGAACTGGTCTAACAGGATGATTCTTGGCGATTCCATGCTTGTGATGAACTCCCTTGCTGAAAAGGAAGGACTCAAAGGCAAAGTCCAGATGATATACTTTGACCCGCCATATGGAATCAGGTTCGGCTCAAACTGGCAGGTCTCAACAAGAAAGCGAGATATCAAAGACGGCAAGGCAGAGGATTTAACAAGACAGCCAGAGCAGATAAGGGCATTTCGTGATACATGGGAGAAAGGAATACATTCCTATCTAAGCTACCTACGCGACAGGCTTGTGATTGCAAGAGAACTGCTTACAGAAACAGGCTCTGTGTTTGTCCAGATAGGGGATGAGAATGTCCATCTTGTCAGATGCCTGATGGATGAAGTGATGGGGAGTGAGAATTTTGTGAGTTTGATTCCTTTTGCTAAGACAAGTGGATTTGCGCCAGTTTATTTATCCAATGTATGTGATTTATTGCTATGGTATGGCAAAAACAAAAAGCAAGTTAAGTATCGGCAATTATTTAAAGATAAAGTTGAAGGTAGAGGGTTCGATGTTTATCAGTGGATTGCACTTGAAGATGGAACAAGAAGAAAGCTTACAGCAGAGGAAAAAGAAAATAGAGAATTAATCCCGAGAAATGCCAAACTTTTTCGCTTAAGCGATATTTGTTCTCAAGGGATGACCAATACAAATCAGGATTTTGAGTTTGAAGGAAAAATATATAAACCGCGATTAGGCACGCATTGGGCAACAACAGTTGAAGGGCTAAAAAGGTTGGCTATGCAGAAAAGAATTATGCTTTCTGCTGGCTACCCTAATTTTGCGAGATTTCTTGATGACTATCCTGTAACGCCAATTTCTAATTTTTGGGATGATACTGCGACTGGTAGTTTCACAGATGACAAAATTTATGTTGTACAAACGGGATCAAAAGTTATCCAGCGCTGTCTTCTTATGACCACTGACCCCGGCGATTTGGTAATTGACCCAACTTGCGGGAGTGGGACGACTGCTTATGTTGCGGAGCAGTGGGGCAGACGGTGGATTACGATAGACACAAGCAGGGTTGCGCTTGCATTGGCGCGGACGAGATTGATGTCTGCCAAGTATCCGTATTATAAACTTGCTGATTCTGAGGACATCAAAAAAGGTTTTACCTATAAAACCGTTCCGCACATAACTTTAAAATCCATTGCCAACAACCCTGACATTAAAGAAGGCATGTCCTGTGAACAGATTAACGCTGTAATCTCACGTCATGCAGACACAGAAATCCTTTATGACCAGCCATACACTGACAATAAACGCATCCGCGTGGCAGGTCCTTTCACAGTAGAAAGCCTCTCGCCTCACCGCATATTATCCAGCGATGAAGAAAGACCAAAATCAGAAAAGTCGCCTGAAAAGACATCTGGTCATGGCCAGTTTGAGACCATGATTCTTGAAAACCTGAAAAAAGCAGGGGTGCAGAACACTATTAAAAATGAGCGATTAAAGTTTGACAGGCTTGAACCCTTTGCAGGGCTTTATATTCATGGTGACGGCGAATTCACAGAAAGCGGAGAGTCCAGACGAGTTGCAGTGTGCATTGGTCCCGAACATGGAACAGTCAGCCCTGAACTTGTAAAAGAAGCAGCCAAAGAAGCAATGAAAGGAGCGGGCTTTGGTCTGCTCATCGTATGTGGTTTTGCATTTGACCCCCATGCAAATGAGGTTGCTAAACAATTTGCTCCTGAAATCTCCCCTAACCCCTCTTTGCCAAAGAGGGGAAAAACTAACCCCACTTTAGAAAAGGGGGGCAAGGGGGGATTTGATAATCCTATTGTGTCTGAAGGCATGCGTCAATATGGCAAACTCACAGTTCTGCTTGCAAGAATGAACCCTGACCTTGCAATGGGAGATGAGCTTTTGAAAAAAACAGGCGCGGGAAATCTCTTTATGATTTTTGGTGAGCCGGATATTAGGATTGAAAAACAACCCCCTCAATCCCCCTTTAATAAGGAGGAATTTTTAACGGTTGAGATAAAAGGTCTTGATGTTTACGACCCTACGACAGGACAGATAAGGAGTCATTCAACAGATGACATTGCCTGCTGGTTTATTGATACTGACTATAACGAAGAAAGTTTTTTTGTCAGACACGCCTATTTCAGCGGTGCTGACGAGCCTTACGAAAAACTCAAAAAAACACTCAAATCAGAGATTGACGAATCGGCATGGTCAACACTTTACTCCACAAAAAGCAGACCCTTCCCAATGCCATCAAAAGGCAAAATCGCTGTGAAAGTAATTAACCATTATGGGGATGAGGTTTTGAAGGTTTATGATGTTGGAAAAGTATGAAGAGGAAGAAGATATTTTCAGCTTTTATGGATAAGGTGCTGAAAAGAAAAAATCTAAAAGGAGGTTTATGAAGGCTAAGGATATTATGACAAAAGAGGTATTAACGGTATCTCTGGATACTTCCGTTAAAAAAGTGGCGGAACTGCTGGCAGATTATGAAATAAGTGGTGCTCCTGTGCTGGATGAGCATGAGAAGGTAATCGGCATAGTTACGGAGAGCGACCTCATCGAGCAGAAGAAGAAGCTCCATCTGCCGACAGTAGTTACGCTTTTCGAGAGTGTATTATTTCTCGAGAGACCGCAGAAGATAAAGAGAGAGATAGAAAAGATGATTGGGGCTACAGTGAAGGATATATATAGTAAAAAGGTGATTACTATTACCGAAGATACCTCTCTGGAAGATATTGCCACGATAATGTCGGAGAAAAAGGTTCACCTCCTGCCAGTGCTGAGAGGGGAGGAGCTGGTAGGTATTGTCGGTAAGGCGGATGTTGTAAAGGCACTGGCAAAATCATAACCACAAGGGAATTACAAAATTTGCCACAGAGGCACGAAGACACAGACCTGCCTGTGCGTGTACGCACGCAGACAGGGAAAAACCATAAGGAGAAATGGGGAAAGAAAGAGAAAGGGAGAATGCAAAAACTTCATAGAACGCAGATGACGCTGATTTAACGGATTCTCGCTGATAGTAAAAGCTCAAAGTTCAAAGCTCAAGGCTCAAAGGGGCTTTCAGCTTTGAGCTTTCAGCCTTCAGCTTTTTTTCTAAAAATCCGTGTCAATCCGTCTCATCCGTGTTATCCGTGTTCTATTTTATTATTTCTTTTTCTCCATCTCTCCATTTTTCCCCTTTCTCCTTAATCTTTTTGTCTTTCTCTGTGCCTTTGTGTCTCTGTGGCTAATCAAGTTTTTGTTTTTACGATTTTGATAATATTTTTAACGCTCCCCTTATTAAGTCCTCTATGTCCGCCTCTTCTCTTTCGCTTGAGCCATGCTTTTCTCCCGGACTTCCCCTGACCTGTTTTACTGCATCCTCTGCCATACCCTTTTTATAACCAAGATTCACAAGGGCAGAGACTGCATCTTCAAAAAGATTGTCTCTCTTCTTAAAATGATGGGGGCTGACTGACGAAGGCTGACTGTCTTCGATTGCAAATTCTATTTTATCTTTAAGCTCTAATATAATCCTCTCGGCTGTCTTTTTCCCCACGCCGGGGATTGAGGTTAATCTTATAATATCCCCCCTTGCTATCGCATTTTTTAATTCAACGGCTGATATTCCGGATAGTATATTTACCGCAAGTTTTGGACCTATCTGCGACACGCCGATGAGTTTTCCGAAAATATCCTTTTCCTCCTTTGTGAGAAAACCAAAAAGCAAAAAGGCATCTTCTCTCACATGAGTATAAGTGTGGAGAAAGACCTGCCCCGAGCCTTGCCCTGAACTTGTTTCATGGGCTGTTTCCGGGTCAGGAAGCTTATAGTATGTAGAGAGGGGAACTATAATCCTGTAACCTATTCCATGAACATCTACAATAATAAATTCCGGCGACTTATGGGTCAACCTGCCGGAGATAGTAGCAATCATAATGAGCTCGTAAAAAGTCAAAAATTTGCCACAGAGTTCACAGAGAACACAGAGAAACGAAAACCTGATAATCCACAGATTACACAGATTTTCGCAGATTTTTTAAAAAATATTTTGCTTTAATCTGCGTTAATCTGCGTAATCTGCGGATTTAATTATTTTTTAGCTTTTTTGTTTAAAATCTGTGTTTATCTGTGTCTGTGGTTTTATTAAGATTTTTTCAATGCCTCGACAGTATATTTCTTCCCCTCTTCCACGCCCGGCTGGTCGAAGGGGTCTATATTATAAAGTCCTCCTGCAAAGGCAGTACTTACCTCAAGCATATACATAATCTGTCCGATGGCAGAGGGGCTTGCTTCAGGAAAGACAATAGTGCAGTTGGGACGGTTATTTTTTGTAAGGGCGTATTCTGTCCCTTCCATTTCTATATTTATCAATTCATTAAAAGAACGACCGCAGAGATAGGAAAGCTCTTTCTTGTCCTGAAAGGCGGTTGGTATATCCACCTTTGACTTAAATTCCTCAACCTTTAAAAAGGTAACCGCTTTATCGAATGGTCCTTCCACATACAACTGAATCTGGGAATGCTGGTCTGTAACACCTAGCGACTTAACAGGAGTCTGCCCGACATTTACAATCTTTCCATCGAGGGAGTATTTTTTGCCGAGGCTCTCTGCCCACAACTGTCTGAACCAGTCCGATATATCTTTAAGGGCATAAGAGTATGGAATCATGACAGCAATTTTTTTACCCTTCTTCGTATCGGATAAATACAGGAGAGAGGCGTAAAGGTAGGCAGGGTTATCAAGAATGGAATCCTTCCTGCACCTTTCATCCATTGAAGCAGCGCCTTTAAGGAGTCCCTTTATATCAATCCCTGCCACAGCCGCAGGTAGAAGTCCGACAGGTGTAAATACGCTGAACCTGCCCCCCACACCATCGGGAACAATAAAAGACTTGAGACCCATTTCATCTGCAATCTTTCTTAAAATCCCTTTAGTCCTGTCTGTTGTAACGACGATATTTTCATTCCACCTATCCTCTTTCAATTTTTTCAATCTGTCCATAACAATCATAAACTGGCTCATGGTCTCTGCTGTGCTTCCTGATTTTGTTACTACATTAAATAGAGTCTTGTCCATATCGAGAGCCGATAACATTTCGGCAAACTGGACAGGGTCAATATTATCTGCAACAAAAATCCTCGGGCATCCTTTTCTTTCGGATTTACTCAAAAGATTATACTGAGAATTATTAAGTGCAGTCTGTAAGGCTATTGTTCCCAGTGCAGAGCCGCCTATACCAAGCACTACAAAGTTATCAAATCTATCCTTCACATGCCCTGCATAGTTTAATATCTCCGTTATATCCTGATACGGCAGGTCAAAAAAAGGGAGTTCACCTTTTTCTCTTTTGACTTTAAGCAAATCGTGAATCTTGCCAGCAAGGGGCTGTAGAGATTTAAGTTCATCTAAAGTCAATCCATGCTCTTTGCCTATTTTATCAGACAGCATATTTGCATAATTAATAGTAATTTCAGACATATCTCATCCCTCCATAATAAAAATTGGTTCTTTCGTAAAAAAGTTGAAAACCGTAAAATAACCACAGACCTTATGATTAAAAAGTAAAGAAGCAAGTCTTACTTTCAGGTTATACTCCTTGAGATAGATAACCATAATCGAAAGGAGGCTTGCATGAATCATCTTAACAGACTTGATT
>JACQEW010000120.1 GCA_016200365.1 Nitrospinota bacterium | reverse complement strand
GGCCATGAAAAAGATTGAAAGAGGAGAAAAGGTAAAGAGTGAAAAAGGACTTTATTTTGAGAGCATTGAAGGATTCAGAAAGGCGCTCACACCAAAGAGGCTTGAGCTATTGCACATTATCAAAGAAAAACAGCCTGAAAGCTTACAGGAGCTTGCAAGACTTGTTAAGCGGGATATGAAAAGCATAGTAACGGATATAAAGATACTGGAGGGACTTGACCTGATTGATATGAGAAGAAAGAAAGAAGGACGGAAAGAATCTATACCTACAATTGACTATGAAAGAATTGATTTGCAGATAGCAGTTTAAAATTTCGTGCATGGAAATGCTAAAAAACAACTGATTGATAAAAGTATATATGATATGCTGGTTATATAGATTATTTACGGGGAGATATTACTGTTTCGGTAGATAATAGTCCCTGTGATGCAGTCCATTCTGTGAAAATCTGCGTAATCTGTGGATTAATCAAGTTTTTGTTTTATGGTTATTGTGGATGTTGTAAATAGCGGAAAGATGAGAGAAGAGTGGGACTTGTTTTTAAATGAAAGCGAAAATGCCTCCTTCGCCTCCCTTTTTGATTGGAAAACAATCTATGAAGATGTCTTTGGTTTCAAGACCTTCTATCTCTTGATAAGAGAGGATGAAAAAATCAGAGGGGTTTTACCCCTTGTTCATATAAAAAGTCCTCTAATCGGCAGGGGTTCTTTTCTTGTCTCCACTCCTTACCTTACACAATCCGGGCTATGTTCAAACGGAAATCAATTTGATACCTTCCCTCTCATCAATAGATTGAAGGAGTTGATGGAAGATTGCAGGGCAAAGTACGTTGAGATACGGCAGGTTGTCCCTTACCCTTCCGATCTTTTTTTTACAAGAAAGGATAACTTCACTTTTTACCTCAATCTGTCCTCCGGAGTGGATGGACTCTGGAATAGCTTTTCGCCAAAAGTAAGGAATCAGATAAGAAAGGCACAGAAATCGGGTATCGAGGTTATTACTGGAAATGACCGACGATTTATTAATGATTTTTATAAGGTATTTTCAAAAAGGATGAAGGAGCTTTCCTTCCCCGCATATCCCATGAGTTATATAGAGACAATAATTAAAAATTTTAATAAAAATTCCAGGATAATCCTTGCCTTATATAAAGGTGAAATAATCGGCGGGATGCTGCTTATATCTTTTAAGGACATATTAAGCGTGCCTTATGCAGCAACTCTTATAGAGTATAATTCCCTGTGTGCGAATGACCTGATATACTGGGAGGCTATTCAGCAAGGTTCAAAGGAGGGCTTTTCTTTCTTTGATATGGGAAGAAGCCAGAAAGGGAGGGGCACATATCATTTCAAAGAAAAATGGGGTGCAGCGCCGGTTCAGCTATATTATCAATATCTTTTTGCTGAAGGAGAGAAGGCTGACAAAGAAAACCTTTTTAATTTGGAAGGGAGTCCTCTCTTTAACATCTATTCCTTTGTTTGGCGCAATCTCCCGACGCCGGTTGCCAATCTCTTTGGAAGGTATCTTGTAAAACAGCTCTATACTGCATGAACAAACACTGGAGTTGAGTTGTGCAGGAGTTGAGTAGTTGAGTTGTTTAACTACTCGACCACTCAACCACTTAACTACTTATACATGAACAAGAAAATCTTAGCAATAGTCCCTGCATACAATGAAGAAAATTCCATTATTGGTGTCATCGAAGACATAAAGAGACATTTGCCGGAGGTGGATGTAGTCATAGTCAACGACGCATCAACAGACAGGACAGCCGATGCAGTAAAATCAAAAACAGGTGTTAAATTGATTGACCTCCCTATAAATCTTGGAATAGGCGGTGCAGTCCAGACAGGCTTCCGCTATGCCTTAAAGGGCGGCTATGATGTGGTGGTGCAGATTGATGGAGACGGACAGCACAGGGCATCGGAGGCAAAAAAAATGATAGCGCCTGTTGCGAATGGCGAAGCCGACATGGTAATCGGTTCCCGTTATTTAGAAAAAAAGGGATTTCTATCGTCTCCATTCAGAAGGTTTGGAAATTTCATATTCAGGATTGTAAATTCCGCATTGATTGGACAAAAAATAACCGATAATACATCGGGATTCAGGGCGTATTCAAAGGAGGCTGTAAAATTCCTTACCCGCTATTATCCAAGCGATTACCCTGAGCCGGAGTCGGTTGTTCTGCTGGCAAGGAATGGCTTTAGAATCAAAGAACTCCCTGTTATAATGCAGGAGAGGACTGCAGGAGAATCTTCTATAACTCCAATAAAAACGATTTATTATATGGTCAAGGTTATGCTCGCAATCCTTGCCAGATTCAGCCGGTAAAAGGAACAAAAGAAAAAGATTAAGGAGAATGGAGAAAAAGGAGAAAAGGAGAAAAAAAGGAAATATTGGACACAGATGAACACAGAAAAATCAGGATAAAGATTTTAATTATATTTATCTGTGTTTATCTGTGTAAATCTGTGTCCTATTTCTTTTTTTATTTTTCTTCTTCATTTCTCCATCTTCTTCTCCCCTTCTCCTTATGTTTTTTATAATTTCCTAAACAAAAAAATTGGAGAGCAAATAAATCTATGAAAATAGAATTTCTTGGTATAGCCGTATCGCTTTTTCTCTTTGTATTCATCTTTAATCTGATAAGGAGACAGAAGATACGGGATGAGTATTCCCTGATTTGGTTTGCCGTAGCCCTGTTCTTCCTGATTATATCCATTTCCCGTCCCTTGATTGACACCATTGCAGCCTTTATGGGAATAGAGTATGGTCCTGCCGCACTCTTTCTTATCCTTATCTCCGTAGTCTTGTGGGTGTTGATACGACTTTCCATATTAATATCGGAGCATGAAAATGAGGTAAGGATACTAATACAGGAGCAAGCGATTCTTAAACAAAAACTTGAGGCGCTCGAAGGCAACGCTAAAGAACCTAACCAGAACAAGAGTGTAAGTGAAAGTGTAAGTGAAAGTGAAAAGCAATAAATTCCTTGCACTTGCACTTACACTTGCACTTATTTAGGTGGGTTATGAGACAGGAAAGCCATATCTGGAAGGATAAAGAAGGCAAGACAGGCACGGTTGACCGTATCAGGACATCCATCGAGGCGTATAAATTTATCAGGCGATTAAGAAAGGCGATTAAAAAACAATATGGCAAAAAACCCATACGATAAAGCAATAGAAATTGTTAAAAAGGCATTAAAGGACTTTGATTATGTGATGATAGGCGCTCAGGCTGTGAACGCATGGCTAATTGATGAAGATAAGATTCGTGCGACAAGAGATATTGATTTTTTGCTGGATGCCCCTGAAGAATCAGCTATGAATATCTGTCAGAAATTCAGGGATGAAGGCTATACCGCCCATTTGAGGATGGGGAGTAAATCCGCTGAGATTCCCCTTTATATCCGTCTCGCCTCAAATGTATATCCACAGATTGATATTGTTTTTGCCCTGAAGCCATGGGAAAAGAAGATAGTAAAAAATGGAAAAAGATTAACGGATTTCAATATAAAAGTGGCATCTGTAGAAGATCTCATTATCCTTAAAATTACGGCTGGAAACGATAGGGATATTTTGGACATCAAAAATCTTATGTCGGATAGAAAAGCAAATATTGGGATAATAAAAAAGAGGGTTCTTGAAATTGATGAGAAACTTTTAAAGCGGCTGAAATTATTAAACCTTTAATCGGTAAGCTCCGCTTCCATCCCCCTCACCCTGAAATTAAAATCGTAGTTCAATATATTGTTCCACCCCGAAGATTCCATCATTCTTGACCTTGTATCATCCGGGATTCCGTAGGGATTGCCATAGATGTAGAACCAGTTGAATATGGCATCACCGGAGTATCTAAGCACGACCCAGTATCTACCCGGCGATAATATTATCCTCTTTCTTTCGAGGCTGAATGGGATCCATTTGTAACCATTAAAATATCGGATATTGTTTATCGGTATCCTGTCGCCTTCTATCTTGTCTCCTACAGGCGAGCCGTTCTTATCCTCCATAATCTCTATCCACAAATCCCCATGAGTCCCTCCAAATTTATGCATTGCCAGAGAAATATCTTTTATCGTCATTGGGGTCTTTATCTCAAAGGACTGGGCAAAGACCTCTTTATCTGTAACATATTCTGCCGATTCCACCACAAAACTGCTGGACATGGAGACATCTGTAGCTGTAGAGACTTCCGCTTTCTTTGCAAATATATCTATTACTTCAGGAAAATTCAGGTTCCCGAATTCCGTCGGCTTTGTGTATTTTAGTTTTATTAAATCGCCATACTCCTTTTTTTCAGGCGGAGGCTGCGGGAGTTCAGGCTTTGGTGCCGGCGGCGGAATCTCCGGTTTTACCGGTGGTTTTGGAGCCTCAGGTATCTCCTCAGGCTTTATTGATGCAAGCAAGACCCCGAACAGGTGATTCTTAGGGTTTGAAACAAACCTATCCGATTGAACCTCATTCTTATCATTCTCAAAGGCTGCATTTATAATCTCTTTTACAGCAGGACTCTCATTTGTCTTTTGAATCCAACTCCATTTATATAGTCCATCCGATATTTCTTTGCTGTCTACGCCGACACCCTGTCTAATATACCGGGTGCTTACAAAGGTAAGGGTCTGCTGGGCATCGTATTCCACCCATCCGATGTCGGGGTAGTAAACCTCGAACCATGCGTGCCTTCCGTCTGCAAGGCTCAAGGTGCGTGTAGAGCCTTCTTTTATATGCCTGACCTTCCAGTTGTTCTTAACTGTAAACCCTATCACCACCCTTGAGGGTATACCGGATGCCCTTAAAAGAGCAGCCGATAGATTGGAAAAATTCTGGCAATTCCCCGTTCCTGTCTTTAAAGAATACAGGGCGTCATATTGAGGAGGCTCCAGGGTATACTTCATATTGTCAACAACCCAGTTCAATACATTTGTTACTGCGTCATACTGTGTCTTTGCCCCTTCTGTCAGTTTTTTGGACAGCGAGGCGATGGCAGGGTCATTTTTCTGTGCATACTGAGAGTCCGATAAATACTTTCTAACATCCGGAGAGATATTGCCTACAGGAAAGGACGATTTGCTCTTTAAATCTGAAAAGGCTACCTTTGATTTTACCTTGAACGAGGTGGCAATATTTAATTCAGAAGGCGGGTTCTCCCACCGGGCAATTGAAAAACGATTTCCATTCTCATCAATCTTATCTTCGATATTGGTAGGGGCTGTCGAATATTTGCTGTTAAAGGAGAGTATCTGCTGATTGAATGTCGGGGATGAAAAGGATTGAATATTACCGATATATACCGAAAAACTCTTTATGCCGCGGGGTATCTTAATCTCCTTAGCAATCTCCATATTTATATCGGAGAATATCTCGCCATCGAGGTAGAAAGTATTGGCAAATGATATGCAGGGTATGAGAAGAATAAAAATTGCAAATTTTAATATAGCTCTCATTTTAATCTCCTAATGTTTTTCCTTGGGCACATAATGATATGGTAGCTGCAGACTTTATGCCTGCGAATTTACGCATCCGTAAAGGATGAGCGATCAAGTGAAACCAAGGGATTACACCATTCATGAAAATACAAGTTCACCCTTAACAGGAAGAATTTTAATATCTTTTGCATTCTTGAACCACTTCCTGAAATTCAATATTGAAAAGCCGACTACTTCGCCAGTATCGGGTTTAATCCTTAAGAAAAAATCATCTTCTATCTCTTTAGAAATTGCCTCTTCGGGCTCACCAATAGACATATCTAATATATCTCCAACCTCATCATAAACCATCCTTATTTCTTTTCCCATGATGTTACCCCCTTTTTGATCGTATCAGTAATATAGCATGTGAGTATAAAAGAACGGAACCCTTTCTTTGCTACCACAAGCATATATTTTCCATTAGAAATATCATCATAAAACCTATAATACAGTAAGACTTCGGCATCTCTACTGCTCTTCTTTGCATAATCGGGGTTCGCCAATACTTCTTGTATCTTTTCTTTGTGGCGAGCTACTTCAGGATGTTCCTTCATAATATGAAGCCATCTCTCATCGGTCAATTCTACCGAACTACCAAAAACATCTATGTATATCATCATTCCAATTCATCGAGGAACAGTATTACTGAAAACACAAGAGCCAAAATACCCATACCCCTCTTCTCTTATTACCCTCTCTCCAATAATTGAACCGTATGCACCACCTTTGCCTTTATCCCTGCCCTGTTTAAAATATCGCTTAACTGCATCTGGCATGATGGACAGGCAGTGGCAACGATATCAGCACCTGTCTTTTTAATCTTCTCAGCCTTGTACTTACCAATTGACACAGAAAGGTCATAATGCTGCAGGCTGAATGTCCCGCCGCCACCGCAGCACCTGTCTGCATCCTCCATCTCAATATACTCCATTCCGGGTATATTTTTCAATATCTCTCTCGGTGGATATATAACCTTCTGTCCCCTCCTGAGATGACAGGGGTCGTG
>JACQEW010000119.1 GCA_016200365.1 Nitrospinota bacterium | reverse complement strand
GGCGAGAGAAAAATATTTGTAAAAAAGATGGAAGAAAAAAAAAAACAGAATAAGAATAAAAAATCAGGACATGCCAGGGAAGAAAAATGAGGTGATTGGAGTTGAATGCCGGGGAAAAGGGATTTACGATCAAAGATAAAAGGTTCTCTGCCAACGGGGAGGGAGAGGGTGAAAGGAAAAAAGGGAATGGAGAGGTTTCACGGGAAGACGATACCCCTCTCCCTGAGTTGAATTTTGCTGCCTTTATCCTCTCATTAAGCAGTTCCGCCATGCTCCATTTCGGTGATATTGAAGACCCTGTCTCGGGTAAAAAGGAAAAGAATCTGCTCATGGCAAAACACACCATAGATATGATTGACATGCTCAGAGAAAAGTCAAAAGGGAATCTGACAGGGGATGAGGAAAGGCTTATGGAAAATATCCTTTGTGAGCTTAAGCTAAGATATGTGAAGGAGTCAAAGAGAGGGATATAATATGGATATATATGAAGAAGATGCTTCTTCAGAAGATAAAAAAGGCGAGATAGAGGTTATTTCTCCTGCCGCAGAAATGAAATCAAAGACCACCAGAGATATGGATATTCTGCTGGATATACCTATGAATGTTTCGGCGGAGCTCGGGAGGACAAAGATGACGATAAAGAATATCCTTAAATTAAATGTCGGAATGGTAATCGAGCTTACAAAATTGGTGGGTGAGCCTATGGAGGTTTATATAAACGGGCTGCTCATTGCCAGGGGAGAGGTCGTTGTGGTGAATGAGAAGTTCGGCATCAGGATAACGGATGTTATAGACCCGATGGAAATGAGAAGACTTTCGATGGGGTAAATAATGTATCGAAATTATAAAAAATTTACCACAGAGGCACGGAGACACAGAGAAAGAAAAAAAGATTAAAAAAGAGGCAAGATGCAAGAGGCAAGAAAAAAAATCTTGCTTCTGGCTTCTTACTTCTTGCTTCTTGTCTTTCTCTGTGCCTCAGTGTCTCAGTGGTTAAATCAGGTTTTTTGTTCTTTTGCTTTTTTACTTTAGAAAAGCAGGTATCTCCTCGCATCTAATCAAATCTTCGTAATTCTCCCGCCTTCTTATAATGAAGAACTCGCTGCCCTTTACCAGAACTTCAGGAACGCGTAATCTTGAATTGTAATTCGACGACATTGTAAAGCCATAAGCGCCTGCGCTCATGATTGCTGTAAGGGAGTCCTTTTTTAAATCAGGCAGTACCCTGTCCTTTGCAAGAAAATCACCGCTTTCGCAGATAGGTCCAACCACATCCGCTACGATTTTATTGGAATCCGAATTTTTATTCACCGGCAGTATGGAGTGATATGAGCCGTAGAAGCTTGGTCTGACCAGATCGTTCATGGCTGCATCTACAATTACGAAATTCTTCCCCTCGCTCTGTTTTGTGTACAGAACCTTTGTTACAAGTATACCTGCATTTCCGACAATCACCCTGCCGGGCTCGAATATTATGGTGCATCCTGTCTCCTTTAAGATAGGCGATATTTCTGCTGCCAGTTCCTTCGGGTGGGGAGGGGATTCATCCTTATATGTAATCCCAAGCCCGCCGCCTATATCGAGATATTTAATATTTAACCCTTCTCCCTTGAGAGTATCAATCATCGAGATAATCCTCTCCAGTGCATCAACAAAAGGTCGGGTCTGCGTTATCTGTGAGCCGATATGCTTGTGTATCCCTACCACATCAATGCTTTTAAGACTGCGGGCAAGCCTGTAGCCCTCCAGGGCGTCGCCTGTGCTTATACCGAACTTATGTGACTTTAATCCTGTAGAGATATAGGGATGTGTCCTGGCATCTATATCCGGGTTTACCCTCAGTGCCACCCGTGCCTTTACCCCTAAATCTTCTGCCACTTCGTCAATGGCAAACAACTCCTGAGAGGATTCGGCATTGAACATGAGAATATTCGACTTCAATGCGTATCGTATCTCCTCTCTGGTCTTTCCCACCCCTGCATAGACAATCTTTTGAGGGTCTGCGCCTGCACCGAGCGCCCTGTATAATTCTCCGCCTGAAACTATATCAAACCCTCCGCCTTCTCCGGCGAATATCTTAAGCAGTGCGATATTGGAATTCGCCTTCACTGCAAAACATACGATATGCGGTATATCTGCAAAGGCTGAATTAAAGGCATTGAAATGATTTTTCAGGGTATTATAGCTGTAGAGATAAAAGGGTGTTCCAACCTCTTTTGCAATCTCTTTTATAGAAACATCTTCACAGTAAAGCTCATTACCTTTATACTGAAAATCGTGCATTAATACCCTCCCTCTTTTTAAATAGATTTTTTACTGCCTACTGCCTGCTGACAGGCGGGACGCCTGTCCTACTGCATACTGTCTACCTGTTCTGATGGTGGTATCGGCGGCGCCTTTTTTCCGCAGCCTCCTCCAATGGTTATCATTGAAATAATTATAAAAGCAACTGATAGAATTTGCAATTTTTCTTTCATAATTTAATGTACAGAAATTTCAATTTTGAGATTGCTTCGCCTTCGGCTCGCAATGACACAGAAAGTAGAAGTGTCATTGCGAGGAGCGTAAGCGACGAAGCAATCTAATTTACGAGATTATTATAATTGCTCCTCGATTTCCGATATTCTCTTTAATACCTGTCTTTTTGATGTGCCGCCGATGACATCTTTTCTATTAACAGACTTCTCTACATTTATAAAATCGAATATATCCTTTTTAAATTTTACTGAAAATTTTTGCAATTCGGATAAGGTCAATTCAGAGAGCAGCTTATTGTTTTTTATGCAGTAGGAGACCACCTTTCCCACGACCTCATGTGCATCCCTAAAGGGAATGCCTTTTATGGCGAGGTAATCCGCCATATCTGTAGCAGTCATAAATCCCTGCTCCACCATCTTTTTCAGCCTGTCTCTTTTTAACTGCATTGTATCGAGCATCTTTGAATATATCGAGAGGGAAGCCTTGACAGTGTCAACGGTATCAAATACAGGCTCTTTATCCTCCTGCATATCTTTGTTATATGCGAGGGGCAGTGACTTCATTACTGTAAGCAGAGAGATAAGGTTTCCATAAATCCTGCCTGTCTTTCCCCTTACCAGCTCGGGAACATCCGGGTTTTTCTTCTGCGGCATGATACTGCTCCCTGTGCAAAAGGAGTCATCGAGCTCTATAAAACCAAATTCCGAGGTAGACCATAGTATCAGCTCCTCGCTGAGCCTGCTCAAGTGCATCATCAGAATAGCCGATGCAGAAAGGAATTCAAGAGAAAAATCCCTGTCCCCTACAGCATCCATGCTGTTTGTTGTAATATCCGCAAACCCCAACAGCTTTGCTACATATCTTCTATCAATCGGATAATTTGTCCCTGATAGGGCAGCAGAGCCGAGGGGCATAATATTTACCCTTTTTAAGACATCTGTAAATCTTTCTTCATCTCTTTCAAACATATCGTAATATGCAAGGAGGTGATGACTGAAAAGCACAGGCTGTGCCATCTGTAGATGTGTATAACCCGGTATAATTACGCCGATATTTTTCTTTGCCTTTTTTACAATAGATTTCTTCAGCGCTCCTATCAGTTTGATAATTTCATTAACCTCATCCCTTAAATATAACCTTATATCCAGCGCCACCTGGTCGTTCCTGCTCCTTGCCGTGTGCAGTTTCCCCCCCACAGCACCTATCTTTTCAATAAGCCTTCTCTCTATGTTCATGTGAATATCCTCAAGGCTTATGTCGAATTTAAACCTGCCTGATTCGATTTCCCTTTGTATTTCTTTTAATCCCTCGATTATCTTTTTAGCCTCGGCTTTTTTAATGATATTGCATTTAGACAGCATCGAGCAGTGGGCGATGCTCCCCTCGATATCCTGTTTATAGAGCCTATTATCAAAGGGTATTGAGGCGGTAAACTCCTCCACCAGCTTATCCGTTTCTTTCTCAAATCTCCCTGACCACGGTTTCTTTTTCATGGAAATGTAAGTGTAAGTGCAAGTGCAGCGGTTAGTAACTGATGTTACGCAAAAGGTGTCATTCCCGCATGGTATTAGCGGGAATCCAGTATTTTATACGTCACAATACCCATTCTGGATGCCCGATAGAAGCATTCGGGCATGACATAAAAAGGCATGTGCGTAACATCAGTTAGTAAATACTATCCGCTATACGCTAATTTCACTTTCACTTACACCCTTCACTTTCACTTGCACTGATATTATATCACCCTTGCCTTATAAGCCATACCTATTAATTTGTCCATTATCTCTTTATTATGCTCGAATCCCTTTGTCTCGAGGCTCAACTCGACCAGTGTCTTCATTACCGGAAGCCTGCGTGAGAGCCTGTCATGGACGATATGAAGTATGTTTGCCTTTTTCTCTGCGATGAGCGATGTCAACCGTGCAATTGCATCAGGTGCATCGTCCATCTCCACCTCCACCCGTAAGACCCTTCCAGCCTTGACAAGACCTTTTTCTATTACCCTTTCGAGAATATTCATGTCAATATTTCCGCCACTCAATACAAGAACCACCTTTTTACCCTGTATTTTTGCCCTTCCGTTCATTATAGCAGCTATAGGTGCAGCGCCTGCCCCTTCTACCACAGTTTTTTTCCTCTCCATGAGGAGCAATATTGCCGCTGCTATATCTTCGTCTTCGACCGTTACTATCTCGTCAACCAATTCTTGAATAATAGGAAATGTTAAATCGCCTATTCTTTTAATTGCTATTCCGTCTGCAATTGTTTGAAGCGAGTCAACCGGCGTGTTTTTACCCTTTTGTCTCGATTTATACATAGCTGCTGCTGCCGATGCCTCGACACCTATAATTTGAATATCCCCTTTTTGCTCTTTGAGGGCTATGGATATACCTGATATAAGACTGCCTCCGCCTATGGGGACTATTACCGAATTTACATCAGGCAATTCATCGAGGATTTCCAGTCCTATTGTCCCCTGTCCTGCTATAAGGTCTTCATCGTCATAAGTGTGTATAAATATGCAGCCTCTATCTTTTTCAATTGTCCTTGCATGCTGGAGCGCATCATCGAAGCTATTTCCATAGAGTATAACCTCTGCACCATATCCCTTTGTAGCCAATTGCTTTGATATAGATGACTTTTCCGGCATAACCACAGTTGCCTTTATTCCGAATCTGTTTGCAGACAGAGCCACACCCTGTGCATGATTTCCGGCAGATGCTGTAACAACCCCTCTCTTTCTTTCATCGGCAGACATCCGTGAGATTTTGTTTGTTGCCCCCCTGATTTTAAAAGAGCCTGTCTTCTGAAGGTTCTCCAATTTTAAATAGACATCCAGACCGGTCATACTGCTTATGGAATTTGAGTATACCAGCGGGGTTTTATGAATGTAATCTTTTATATTCCTCTGCGCCTCTTTTATATCCTCTAAAGTAACCAAATTGCCCCTTTTCTTTTAATAGATTTGGTAAAATTTGAATTTGTATATTATACTTGATATATAATAATGGGCAATAGAAAAATCGAGAAGGATTTTATAAAGGCAGCCTTCATTGAAAAGTCTGTTTATTTTTATTATAATGAACTACCAACAAAGGTAATTCGATAATAAAATCGAGGTGGTGGTTATATATGCCTATCGTAGAAGAAAGGGTTGACAGGCTTGAAATTGTCCTTGAAGATTTTATAAGGGGAGTTGGGTTTGTTCATGTATGGAAATTAAAAAATCTTTAGCCACGAATAACACTAATTTACACCAATTTAACACTAATTTTTTAATATTCAAACCCCTTAAGCGAATGGATTCCCCTCACAACCGATTCCAAGAACGAAGTAAAGCAGAAGATTAAAACTGAGGTAGAAAAAAGGGAGAGCTTTTCTACTCCAGATGAGGAGGCTCAAAATCAAAAGACAGTGGAAGGAGAGAGGGCAAGAGAAGACTCTGCATACAAAGACGCCATAGCAAGCCTGACCGCTGAATTTAACAGGTATAAGAAAGAGAGGGATGATTTAACCGCACAATTTCAGAACTCCTCTACAGATTTTGAGGGATTGCAGAAAAACATAAAGAACATGAAAAACACTATAGAGAACTATGATAATGATATTACCCGTTTTGAGCAGGAAATAAAAACACAGAAGGAGTCCTTTACTAAATGGCTTAAGACAGAGAAGCAGGGGGAGGCAGTAGTTGCAGTTATTTACACGAGGGGGTTTAAAGACATTGCCCATGAGCTTGAAAAGCAGGCAGACCAAATATCATCCCCTCTAATGGCAGAGCAGATGGGAACCTATGTAAAATCCTATACCACCGTCATTAACAGTATACTTGTAGAGGACTTCATTCAAACCATAACAGAAGGCACTGCAAAATGGAACAATGAGGAGCCTCTGAGGATTGAGCTTGAAAAAGGGAGCAAAGGCACGATTTACCTGAGGATAAAGAGATATGAGCTGTATCCATTTCAAAAGCCTGAGACAGGGATACTAAAAGGTGCATCAGGCTCAAGCAGCATGAAGACTGCTTTAATCCAGTCTGCACAGGATATAGAAGGATTTCTCTCTAAGAACGGATACTCCTATAAAAATTACGACCTCTCGCGGGCAGAAAACAGCATCAGGGAGGCAGGTCTTGCAAACAGGCATGCCGAAGAAGGAATAAATGCGCAGGCAAGGGCATACGAGGAAAAAATATCGCGGCTGAAGACTAAAATTACCAATGCAAAGGATGAAAAGGAGCTTCAGACAAATCTCCTCAAAAAGAAGGGGCAGCAGTATGAGCAGATGAAGACGGATATTGAATCGCTGCGCAAAAAGAGGGATGAATCGGAAAAGATGTTTAAAGAGTCGCAGACGAGGCTATCGGAAAAAAAGCGTATCCGTGAATCCATTATCATAAAGACCGCATTAGCCGCCCCAAAAGGCTCTGAGACTGCGGCAAATGCCTCGGCAGAGGCGATACAGGACAAACTTGAAGAGGTGAAAAACGATGCCAGAACCCAGCACTCAAGCTCCACAGTTACGGTTATCAACTATCAACTGAAAGAAGATACCGCCATGCAGGCAGTTACAGAGGCTAAAATTACCGGACTCAAACTAATCTCCTTCATAAACGAAGGAGACAGTGTAAAGGTGAAGATGGCATTCCGTGTAAAGACTGTCCTCGATGAATCCCCTGCAACTGTTCCCGCACAGGTCGCGGGAACGAGTAAAAAACCTGCCGAATCTAAAACTGTTACTCCTCCCCCTGAATCCCCTGCAGCCGTTTCTACACAGGTCACGGAAACGAGTAAAAAACCTGCCGAATCTAAAACTGTTACTCCTCCCCCTTTAGAAAAGGGGGACTCTC
>JACQEW010000126.1 GCA_016200365.1 Nitrospinota bacterium | reverse complement strand
TGTCCTTCTGCATCCCTCACCAGCGCATGTATATAAACATCTCTGAAAGGAATATCCCCCCCGAACTTAAGCCCCATCATAATCATCCTTGCAACCCAAAAGAACAGAATATCGAAGCTTGTTACCAGAACGGATGTCGGGTAAAAGACCTTTAGCTCCTTTGTGTTCCGGGGCCATCCGAGTGTTGAGAATGGCCAGAGAGCCGAACTGAACCATGTATCGAGGACATCGCTCTCCTGCTCGATTTTTTTGCTTCCGCATTTACTGCATTCCTTTACATCGTGTTTCGAGACTGTTATCTCTCCGCAATCCGAACAGAGCCATGCAGGTATCCTGTGCCCACACCAAATCTGTCTTGAGATGCACCAATCCTTTATATTGTTCATCCATTCAAAGTATGTATTCTCCCATCCCTTTGGGATTATCCTTACCCTTCCGTCCTTTACCGCCTCGATTGCAGGCTCTGCCAAAGGCTTTATCCTAACAAACCACTGTTTTGAAAGATTCGGTTCTACGATTGTCTTACAGCGATAGCATTTTCCTATCGAGTGGGTGTAATCTTCGATTTTTATCAAATACCCCTCTTTCTCCAGGTCTTTTACCAGAGCCTTCCTGCACTTAAATCTATCCAGACCTTTATATTTTCCCGCATCTTCACCCATACTTCCATCTTCTGCAATTACTTTTATCTGGGGCAGGCTGTGCCTCATTCCTATCTCAAAATCATTAAAATCATGGGCAGGCGTAATCTTCAATGCGCCTGTCCCAAAACTCATATCCACATAGGTATCTGCGATTACAGGGATTTCTCTATTGGCAATTGGCAAAAGAACGGTCTTCCCTATAAAATTCCTATACCTCTCATCTTCGGGATTCACTGCGACTGCAGTATCCCCCAGCATTGTCTCAGGACGGGTAGTTGCAATAGTTATAAATGGCTGCTTATCTTCCTTGCCCCCCCTGCTTACTACTTGCAGGGGCAGGCTTGCCCCTTGCCCCTTGCCCCTTATTATCGGATACTTTATATAATACAAATGTCCTTTCTGCTCCTCATGCTCAACTTCAATATCCGAGAGGGCGGTATGGCACCTTGGACACCAGTTGATAAGCCTGTCACCCTTGTATATCAATCCCTCCTCATATAATCGGACAAAGACCTCCCTGACCGCTTCGGATAGCCCTTCGTCCATCGTAAACCTCTCCCTCTGCCAGTCGCAGGATGCCCCAAGCCTTTTCAGTTGTTTTATTATATCCCCGCCTGATTTTTTTTTCCATTTCCAGACTTTTTCAACGAATCTTTCCCTACCTAATTTGTGCCTGTCCGTTCCTTCCGATAGAAGCTGCTTCTCGACAACATTCTGTGTGGCTATGCCTGCATGGTCTGTTCCCGGCATCCAGAGGACGTTGAAGCCATCCATCCTCTTCCATCGTATGAGAATATCCTGAATGGTATTGTTCAGGGCATGTCCTATGTGAAGGGCACCTGTTATGTTTGGTGGGGGAATAACAATACAGAAGGAGGGCTTATCCAGATTTTCATCGGCATGGAAATAACCCTTTTCCGTCCAGAGCTTATACCATTTTTCTTCTATTTTTTGAGGCTCGAAGACCTTTTCCATATTGAACAAAAATTTAATTTCACCACAAAGACACAAAGGACACAAAGAAAAGAAAGGGAAATGGGGGAAAGAAAAATATTTTTCCTCCATTCCTCACTTTAATATTTTCCTTTTTTATTTCCTTTGCGCTCTTTGTGCCTTTGTGGTGAAAGAGTTTTATAATTCCCTTATCCTATTCCATTCTTTATCTTCTCTATCTCTTTCTTGATGAGGGATTCGGCAAGGTCGGGGACAATCTCCCACACTGTATTTTCTATTATCTTTACAATCTGGGGCGTCAGAGAGAGGATCAATTTTTCCGTTGTTTCCTTTATGGTCTTCTCTGTGGAGTTTTTCACTGTCCTTTCTAAAAAATCCCTGAATGTTTTCTCAAATACATCTTCAGTGGTTTTGACAACAATGTTTCTCACCTTTTCGGTAAGAACTGATTCCTTTTCCAGCTCTGCCATAAAACTATTTATATCCGAAGACGGTTTTGCGGCTGCAAGAATCTCTCTCTCCCCTTCCGCAGCCGTCTCCAATTTCCCTTTACCAAAGGGGAAAGAACCGGTTATCTCCTCATCTTTTTTGTCCGCTATTGACTGCAATAACTCTTCTTCCGCCTTTCTGATCTTCTCTTTTACATCCTCTATATCTTCACCGCTTAACAATCCCGATATATTCAAATCTTCGTTTTCTATACTAACTTCAGGGGATATAATCTCGACAGAGGAAATGTTTTCGTTATCTTCAATAGCCTCATTTGTAATTTCGTCATCAGGCTCCAGGCTCAGCATACCCCCTTCCTCTATAATCTGGACCATGTCTTTTGTGTTCTGTCCGCTATCCTCTGACTCCCGACTCTCGACTTCCGACCCTTCGAGCTCGCTCAGGACAATATCCAGATCATTATTTTTTGTCCTTTTACCTGCAATATCCTTTATTTTCTTTACCAACTCCTCCGATTTGAAGGGCTTTGTAATACAGTCGGCTGCCCCGACCCTGCCGATTACATCGTTATCAAAATCATCAAACTCGCTCCTAAGCAGCAGCACGGGTATGTCGCTGTAATTTTCGTCCTTCTTCACATTTTTGCAGAGTTCCAAACCATTCATCCCCGGCATCACCACATCGGCTATAATAATATCGGGCTTAGATTCCTTCAATTTCTCCATAGCCTTCTCTCCGCTGCCGACTGTCGTTACGGCAACATCCTCGCTTTCGAAGGCAAGCTCAACCACCTTTTGAATCGTAACGCTGTCATCTGCAAAAAGGAGTTTTATCGGCATAGATATTAACGGTCTCTAATTATAACGACAGATATCGAAAAATCCCTCCTAACCTCCCTTTGCCAAAGGGAGGAATTATCCCCTCTTTGGAAAAGAGGGGCGAGGGGAGATTTTCTAATCGATATCTATTCTATTATGAGACTGTTAATAAATAAGTATCATAAATAAACACAGGGAGTCAACAGGATATTTGCTTTGACAGGGACTTTGAAACTGTTTTATAGTAAAAAAGTGCAAGTGTAAGTGCAAGTGAAAGTACAGGTACAATGAATTTTATTATTTTCACTTACACTTTCACTTACACTTTCACTTTCACTTTATGAGAAGAAAGAGCAGGGTAATAACCCTTGGAAATATTAAGATTGGCGGGGATGCACCTGTATCTATTCAATCAATGACAAATACGGATACGAGGGATGTCAGATCAACCGTAAGCCAGATAAAGAAGCTGGAGGGTGCAGGCTGTGAGATAGTCAGGGTAGCGGTTCCCGATATGGAGGCTGCGGGGAAATTAGGCGAGATAAAGAGCGGCATAAATATCCCGCTCATCGCCGATATACACTTCGATTACAAACTGGCTTTAAGGGCTTTGCAGGAAGGAGCAGACGGGCTCAGGCTGAATCCGGGGAATATCGGCAATAAGTGGAAGGTAAAAGAGGTTGTCAGTGCTGCCAGAGATAAGGGTGTGCCTATACGGATAGGTGTAAATGCAGGCTCTCTCGATAAGGATTTATGGGAAAAATACGGCGGACCGACTGCAGAGGCAATGGCAGAGAGCGCTATGATGCACATAGGGATACTTGAGGATATGGACTTTAGAGAAATAAAGGTATCCCTCAAGGCATCTGATATAGAGAGGACTGTAGATGCCTATCGTATTCTATCTGAGAAGGTGGATTATCCCTTTCATATAGGCATCTCCGAGGCAGGGACATTTTTTTCGGGGACTGTTAAATCGGCCATAGGAATAGGAATATTGCTTCATGAGGGGATTGGAGATACAATAAGGGTCTCTTTAACCGGAGACCCTGTCGAAGAGGTAAGGGTCGGGCTCGAGATTTTAAAGTCGCTGCGTATAAGGCAGAGCAGTCCTGAGATAATATCCTGTCCTACATGCGGCAGGTGCGAGATAGATTTAGAGGCAATTGCGCTGAAAATCGAGGAGGCTGTAAAGACGATAAAAAAACCTATTAAGATTGCCGTTATGGGCTGCGTGGTAAACGGTCCAGGAGAGGCAAGGGAGGCTGACCTCGGTGTTGCAGGCGGGAAGGGCGTTGGATTGATATTCAGAAAGGGGAAGGTAGTTAGAAAGGTCAGGGAAGAGGAGATATATGAGGCGTTACTCGAAGAGATAAAGATGCTGGAGGATTAAAAAATTTAAAAATCAAAAATAAAAATGCAAAATGACAAATCAAAATTTAAAGATGAATTTAAAAGGCGAATTTATAAATTTGCCCTTGAAATAATCAAATTTATTGATGAATTGCCAAATGAGAAAACTTGCGAGATCATTGGCAATCAATTACTACGAAGTGCTACCAGTATTGGAGCTAATGTTGCCGAAGCTAATGCAGCCAGTTCCAGAAGAGATTACACAAATTATTTTAGTCATGCCCTAAAATCAGCCAATGAAACCAAATTTTGGTTAGGGCTACTAAGAGATTCAAGTAAGGCTGATAAAGACAACACTAATAGGCTCTTGAAAGAAACAACTGAGATAGCCAATATATTAGCTTCAAGCATACTTACTT
Source organism: Nitrospinota bacterium (assembly GCA_016200365.1). GTDB lineage: Bacteria > Nitrospinota > Nitrospinia > UBA9942 > UBA9942 > JACQEW01. The sequence goes on along the minus strand of JACQEW010000126.1, from coordinate 3,379 downwards.
TGAAAGGCAAAAGATAATTTTTCATTTTGAGATGTCATTTTGATTTTTTATCTCTAATTTTTGAATTTTATTATGCGGTTTACAAAACTGTTTTTACCTACATTGAAAGAAGCGCCGTCCGATGCAGAGGTTATCAGCCACAAGCTGATGATACGGGCAGGGATGATAAGGAGGCTTGCCGCGGGGATATACGACCTGCTTCCTCTGTGGCTTATGGCTGTAAGGAAGGTAGAGAATATCATCAGGGAGGAGCTGAATAAGGCAGGGGCACAGGAGGTTCTGCTCCCAAGCATACAGCCTGCCGAGTTATGGCAGGAGAGCGGAAGATGGGAGATGTATGGAAAGGAGCTTCTGAGGATAAAAGACAGGCATCAGAGGGACTTCTGTTATGGACCAACCCATGAGGAGGTTATTACGGATTTAGTGAGGAGGGAAGTAAGGTCATATCGTCAGCTCCCACTGAACCTCTACCAGATACAGACAAAATTCAGGGATGAGATCCGCCCAAGATTCGGTGTCATGAGGTGCAGGGAGTTTACCATGAAGGACGGATACAGTTTTGATACCGATGAGAAGGGAGCAGAGGAAACCTACAGGAAAATGTACGATGCCTACTCCAATATCTTCAGACGATGCGGGCTTAAATTCAGGGCAGTAGAGGCGGAGACCGGACAGATTGGGGGGAGCTTCTCCCACGAATTTATGGTTCTGGCAGAGTCGGGAGAGGATTCTATAGCTGCATGTGAGAAATGCGATTACGCGGCAAATGTGGAAAAGGCGGAGGTTCGTTCCCACGCAGACCTGTCCCCGAAGGTTTCTATCGGGGAGCGTGGGAACGAGGGTGTAGGGCAAGGCTTTAGCCTTGCGATGGAAGAAATGAAACCCATGGAGGTTGTAAGCACTCCTGATAAAAAGAGCGTGGAGGAGGTCTCGGAGTTTTTGAAAGTAGAAAAGGAGAGGATAGTCAAGACACTTATATTTGAGACTGAAAATGGAATCGTTGCTGCGCTTGTAAGGGGCGACCATGATGTGAACGAGACGAAACTGAAGAATCTCCTTAAATGTGATGTGATAAATCTTGCAGGCGAAAAGGTTGTTGAGGATGTTACCTCCGCATCATCAGGGTTTGCAGGACCTGCCGGGCTGTAATTAAAGATAGCAGCCGATAATGCAGTGATTGACATGAAAAATTTTGTTACCGGCGCAAATCTGAAAGATGCCCACTGTATTAATGCAAATACGGGGAGGGATTTTAATATTGATGTCTACGGAGATATAAGGATGGCAAAGGATGGAGATATATGTCCCAAATGCAACGGAGCTCTCCGCATATACAGGGGCATAGAGGTTGGGCATGTATTTAAGCTCGGCACAAAATACAGCAAGTCATTAAAGGCGGTCTATCTGGATGATAATGGCAAGGAAAAATTTATGGTAATGGGATGCTACGGGATAGGTGTAGGGAGAACAGTTGCGGCATCAATCGAGCAGAATCACGATGATAACGGCATAATCTGGCCCGTTCCTATTGCACCATTTCAGATAATGATTCTTCCCTTGAATATGAAAAACTCCGATGTGGTAAAAAACTCCGAGGATGTTTATCATATGTTAATCGTCTCGGGTATCGAGGTCTTACTGGATGATAGGGATGAAAGACCGGGGATTAAGTTCAAGGATGCGGATTTGATTGGCATACCGATTCAGATTATCGTGGGCGAAAAGAATCTCAAAGAGGGAAAGGCTGAGATTAAAGTAAGGAAGGATGGCAGAAGGGTTATTATACCTGTCTCTGATATAAAAAATGAGGTTGTTGGGTTAATAAAGGAATTGATGATATAATTAAAATTATGAAAGGGGGGTTGTTTATGATTATGACATTTTCTGAAATTATCCAGCTCTCAGGTATCTTTGTAGTATTCACCTTTATTGTCCATGTATATCAATCCTACATGATGAAGTTGAATCACAAAGAGACAACGAGGGTGTTAGAAAAGATTGAAGAAGGAGCTAATGAGAGACATAGGATTTTGGAAAAGATTGAAGAAGGGTCGAAGGAGACACAGAGGATTTTAGATGGGATCCACAAAGAGACCACAAAGGTATTGAATCAAATGGATGCAAGGGCAGAAGATAGCCATAAAGAAACTATGAGGGTGTTGAATGAAATGAGAAAAGGTGCAGAAGAGACTCATAAGGAGACTATGATGGTATTGGATCGAATGGATGCAAGGGCAGAAAGGCGGCATATCGAAGTATTGGAAAAGGTTTAACTTCCTAATTTTACCTTATTCTCTTCCCCCCTCATCAATCTCTTTATATTCGTCCTGTGGGTGTAAATAATAAAGGCAGGAATAATGACTGTGAATGCAATTAATTCAGGAGGGACATCGCTCCCTCTTGCTCTCTGAATTATCAATATTAAAGGTAGAGATAAAGAAGAGAGTATCGAACCGAGAGATACATATTTTGTAATAAGCAATACAATCAGAAAGACTCCGGCAGCTAAAACCGTTGGCACAGGAATTAATGCCAAAAGCACCCCTGTTACAGTATTCACCCCTTTCCCGCCCCTGAAGGAGTGAAAGAGTGTCCACACATGCCCTGCCACAGCAGCAAAACCTGATAGAATAGCAATCATGGCAGAAGAAAGGAGAGTATCTCCCGATAGGGTGGCTATATATTTTACTGCAAAATAGCCCTTAAATATGTCTAAAAAAAGAACTGCGATTCCCGCCCATTTACCCAATACCCTGAAGGCGTTTGTAGAGCCTGCATTACCGCTCCCATGTTCCCGAATATCTATCCCCTTTAAGACTTTTCCTAAGATTATACTCGGAGAGACAGAACCGATGAGATAGCTTGCAATTATGACAAAAGCAATTTTCAACATTTAAAAAAACTCTTTTAGAACACGAATTACACGAATATACGAATGGCACGAATAAACAGAATTCAGAATACAGGAGTCAGGAGTCAGAATAAAAACAAAAATTGCTTTTCTTCTGAATTCTGTATTCTGGCTTCTGTATTCTGCCTGTTTTATTATTTGTGTAATTCGTCCATTCGTGTTATTCGTGTTCAGGGCTTTGTTTCTCACCCCGATTTCCATATATCGATCATTTTTTTACCGCGCGCATACTCCGTATCAACCGGTGTGTTGATTTTTGTCATCCTCGCTACAACATCTTTTATCCTGAGAGTGCTGTTTAGAACAACCTCTAATTTTTCTATTGTATCTTTGTCAAATTCTTCTTTCTTCCTTAACAGCATTTCCAGCCCTCCTATGACGACAGTCAGGGGGTTATTAATTTCATGGGCGGTTGAAATAGCCATCTTTGCAATAGTTTCCACCTTTTCTTTCTTAACTAATTCATCT
>JACQEW010000125.1 GCA_016200365.1 Nitrospinota bacterium | reverse complement strand
CATCTCCGGCATTTAAAAATGTCCTGACTCCCAGCTCTATAATTTCATTTGAGCCGTTGCCAATAATAATATTCGAGGGGATTAAATCGAAAAATCTGCCAATAGCCTCCTTCAGATAAAACCCGCTGCCGTCAGGATAACGGTGGAGATTGTCTAATGATTTTTCTATTGCCTTAACCGCTTCAGGTGATGGTCCGATGGGATTTTCATTAGATGCCAGCTTGATGGAGTTTTTAATCCCAAGCTCCCTTTCAAGCTCCTCTATAGGCTTGCCGGGTTCGTATGGAATAAGTCCTTTTATATGTTCAGGTATCTTCAAAGACATAGAAAATTAAATCCAAATTTCAAAATCCCAATGTCAAATCAAATCCAAAATCCAAATACTCAAATAGAAAATTTTGAATTTTGAGCTTTGAGCTTTATTTGACATTTGGATTTGGGATTTTGTATTTATTCCTTACCCCCATTTCGGATAAGAGCCGAGTATCTTTAAGAACAGGACATCATTTCTAAGTTTTTCGATTGTCGCAGAAACATTTTTATCCTCTATATGACCCTCAAAGTCTATAAAGAAGACATATTCCCATGCCCTCCTTCTTAAAGGTCTCGACTCAATCTTTGTGAGGTTTATCTTATTTTTTTCAAAGGGCTTCAGTATATCGTATAGGGCGCCGACCCTGTCTTTTATCGATACGAGTATCGAGGTCTTATCATTTTCACTCCGTCCTCTCTTTGCCTTGCCAATGATAAGAAATCTGGTGTAGTTATTTTTACTGTCTTCTATTTTCTTCGCCAGTATATTTAATCCGTAAAGCCCTGCTGCCGCCTCGCTGGCTATTGCAGCAGCCCCATTTTCCTTTGCCGACATCTCTGCTGCCTTTGCAGTGCTCGATACATCATAATGGGGTATGCCGGGCAAATTTCTCTCGAGCCATAACCTGCACTGGGCAATAGGCTGCGGATGGGAGTATATCTTTTTTATCTCTTTCATATTCTTGCTTCTCGATAAAAGATTTTGATGTATCTCTAAAAGTATCTCTCCGCATATATTTACATTGGAATCCACAAAAAGGTCGAGGGTATGGGTTACAACCCCTTCCATCGAATTCTCAATCGGGACGACGCCGTAATCAACCCTATCCGTCTCCACCTCTGAAAAGATTGTATCCAGCCTATCGGATGGAACATAAACGGCAGATGAGCCGAATTGATTCACAGCAGCCAGATGTGTAAAGGTAGCTTGCGGTCCAAGGTATGCTATGGTCAGGGGTCTTTCAAGCGAGAGGGTGGCGGACAATATCTCCCTGTATACCGATTTTAAAGAATCGTTGGGAAATGGTCCTTTATTTATCCTTATTAGACGCTCTAATATCTCTCTTTCTCTATCAGGGACATGAAAACTGCTTTTGAGCTTCGATTTTTCCTCTCCTATAAGGATGGCAGCCTCAGCCCTTTTATTCAGAAGCCTGAGTATATTCTCATCAATCCCATCTATTTTTTTCCTTAATTCATTAATCTTGCTCAATATTAAATTACCTACTGGATTTACGATTTACAATTTTAGATTTACAATTTTAAATCGTAATTCGTAAATTGTAAATCGTAAATTTCTTTATTTGTGCTTCTCCATAACCTCATCATTGGCATTAATAAAAGACTGGATATTCTCCTTTGCCTTTTTATAAAGGGACTCCTCGATAGAAAGGAGAACAAGTCTTCCGAATATGGTTGTCACACCGGCTATAACAGGTATGCTGTCGGGATTTTTCTTGAGCTTCTCCACCTTCTTTGCGATTTCAGCGCTGTTATAAAGCTCGTTTTCAGAATAAGAATAAGTCAGCCTGACATAATCCCTCTCCTTTTTCTCATTCTGACCTAAGCTTGTAACAATATTATCCATATCGACCGCAGAAGGCTGTTTCTCCTTTTTAAGCATAATACCTTTTACCGATTCAAAGTATTTTTCCTTAGATGCCCGGCGGGAAAGCTGTTCAAAAGGTATTTTAGAGCTTATCTCGAACTCTATACCATCCTTTGTTACCCTGACAGGGCTGATTTCATAAGTAATGCCATTGCAATCAAAACGGTTTTCCTTCTTAGGCTTATACTTATTGCAAAGCTCTGAACGGAGCCTGTTAAGACTCTTTGAAGCATACTCCTGAAACAGATGCTCTTTAAAGGTAGGCATATCCCTCCCTGAATTGGATTTAATATTAAATATCATAAAATCTTTGCAAAGTCAAATTTATCAGAGAAAAAGAGGAGGTTAAGATAGATTATGGAAGTTTTGTGCCGCATTTGGAACAGAAGTTGTCGCCTGTCTTGGTTTTTGTGCCGCATTTGGGGCAGAAGATGGCAATCCCCCTCACCTCATTCCTCTCCCCGCTGGGGAGAGGAGGTAATATGGTCTCCCCATCTGTCTTTTTCTTTCCAGATTCACCCCGTTAGATAATAAGTATTCAATGGGATTATTTTCATTCAATAGCAAATATCTAACGGGGTTCATCAATCTCTTTTAATATAAGCAGCGCCTCTGTCTCGTATTTTTCTTTCAAATCTTTGTAGTCATCTTCAGATAACTTACCTGTCCGATAATCAAATTCCAGGTCTTTGATGGCAGTGTATACCAATTCTTTTTTATGAATAAGCCCGCCTAATGTCTCATTGACTCCCGACTCACGACTCACGACTCCCGACTTTTTAAAAATAGGATACCCGACAAAAAACATTGCAGATATAAATATTAAAATTTCAACGAATGTAATCACTCGAACTCCTCCAATTCCTTCTTCAGCATCTTTTTATATTTATCCTCTACTACTTCTGTCTTCTGACTTCTGTCTTCTGACTTCTGTCTTACTGTCCATTTATTTATAACTTTCTTTATCAAAAATCCTGCAATTATTATTGCGGCAAAGGGTGTAATCCATGCCATCAGATTGAATCCCTTTTTTGTAGGAGATGAAAGGATTTTCTCACCGTGCTTATCTATAAAATATTTTATAATCTGCTCTTTTGTTTCACCCTTTTGAACTCTCTCGGACAGTTCTTTTTTAAAGGGTATTGCAAAACCGCACTGTTCATGCGGGCAAGTCTTAACTGTTGACCCGCATCCGCAGAGACACATGAATTTGTCTGAAAGCTCATCATACAGCGGCTTATATCTCTCATCTAAAGCCACTGCCGGAACATCGTAAGATGCAAGATGCAAGATGCAAGATGCAAGAAATAAAATACACAAAACTTGTAACTTATAACTAACTCTTAACTCATAACTCATAACTCTTAACTCTTTCTCCCCCTCCTATCCGGCAGCATTGCTATGAATGTCCCCACGCCTATGACAATACCGCCGATCCAGAGCCATTTAACCAGCGGGTTTACATGAACCTTGAATGTAGCAGAGCCGTCATCCTGAAATCCTGCGAGTATAATATAAAGGTCTTCTTTAAGTCCTGACAGGTTATACACCCTTGAGACAGGCTGTTCATTATTTTTATAAAAATCCCTTTTCGGTGCAGCAGTTGCTATGACTTTCCCATCCTTCTCCACATCCATTGTTGCTGTAACCTCTGCCTTTGTGGGGACAGGCATTTTGTCATTCAATGCCCTCCTTTTCAAGATTGTAAGACGAGCCTGTAATACCCACAAACATCAGGACAACACCGATATGTATTGTATACCCCCCATAGCGTCTCTTGTTTTTCCCGATTAGAGAAAAGAGCGCCTTTATAAAACCTTCTCCGGCAGCCTCTTTCCTTGTCCTCGCCCCGCTGTAAAATTCCAGAAGTATGGTGGTTACGACAAATATGGATATTGTAAAAGAGAGCCATGCAAAGAGATGTCCTGCCCCTATCGGTATCAGGGCTATACCTCCTAAGATTGACACTATAAAGGGCTTCATAAAATTTCGTTTAAGATTATTTATTGACGCCCTCTTCCATGAGATAAGAGGACATATCCCGACAAGGAGCAGGAGGGCGAGTCCTATGGGAACATTAACCTGATTAAAGAAAGGGGGACCTACTGTTATCTTCTGACCCCTTACCGCCTCTGATATTACAGGAAACATCGTCCCCCAGAATGTAGCAAAGGCAGCGCCGACCAGTATCAGGTTATTAAAAAGAAAGCTGCTCTCCCTCGATATAATGGAATCGAGCTCATTGTTGCTCTTTAAAATAGAGAGCCTGTTTATTATAAGATAGGACGAAAAAAGTATCGCTGCCATTAAAAAACCTAAAAAATAGTAGCCGACCGTGCTTTGACCAAAGGAATGGACAGACTGGACGACCCCGCTCCTCGTAAGGAATGTCCCGAAAATGGTAAGGCAGAAGGTTATAACGATAAGAACCATGTTCCAGACCTTTAGCATATCCCTCCTCTCCTGAATCATAACAGAGTGGAGATAGGCAGTGCCTGTGAGCCAGGGCATAAAAGATGCGTTCTCTACAGGATCCCATGCCCAGTAGCCTCCCCAGCCTAAAACCCTGTAAGCCCACCACGCACCCAAAAGATTACCCATGCCTAAAAAGAACCATGAAAAGATTGTCCAGCGTCTTGTGGTCTTTATCCATACATCGCCGAGATGACCGCTTAAAAGCGCAGCCATAGCAAAGGCAAAGGGTATGGTAAACCCTACAAATCCTATATAAAGCGTAGGGGGGTGAAAGACCATGCCGGGATTTTGCAGGAGCGGATTTAATCCATAGCCGTCTCCAGGCGGGTAGGTCAGCTCAAAGGGTCTCGATGCAAAGACAAGAAGGGATAGAAACAGACAGAGGGTTGCTGAGATTATCGCCATGACATAAGGCATAAACTCCCTGTTCTTATTTCTGTTCTGTATAACAACAACTGTGCCGAATATGGCAAGCAGCCACGCCCACAGCAAAAGGGAACCCTTTTGTCCTGCCCAGAATGCGGATAAAGTGTAAAATAATGATAGGTCTCTATTGGAATAATTGGCTACATACTCTACACTGAAATCTCTATTTAAAAATGCGTATATTAATATGACAGAGGAAATCGTAATGAGTCCGGATGTGACGAATATAGAATTTTCTGCGCTGACAATAAGCTCCCTTCTCCCCCTTTTTTCACCGAGGATAGGAACTATCGCAGAATATATCGAGATACCGAGAGAAAGAAGAAGACACAACTCGCCGATTTCGCTCATAGAACCTCAAAAATAATTGCCACGGACTTTCACAGACAAACACTGGAGTTGAGTTGTGCAGGAGTTGAGTAGTTGAGTTGTTTAACTACTCAACCACTTAACTACTCAACTACTTAACTTATATAAATCAGTGAAAATCAGTGGCTAAATTAAATTTTAACCTTCTCTGGATGGCTTTTGCCTTTAGACTCATATTTGGACGGGCAGCTTGTGAGGAGGGTGTGTGCCATAAAAACCCCTTCACTGCTATACTTTCC
>JACQEW010000124.1 GCA_016200365.1 Nitrospinota bacterium | reverse complement strand
GCAGATTCACCATTAAGCACAGCTTTTACAATCTCCATGTCCTTAATATTCTCCTCCTGTATTACTCTTACTTTTGAGCCGCTGTCGCCGTGTGCGATGAGCAGACCGCTCTTTGATACCACAAAGGCAAAGCCGCTTTTCCCGATTCGTATGCTGTCCACAAGCCTCCACATATTCGTGAGATTTATCTTTCCCCCTATCATTCCCTCAAACTCATTTAATCTTATGATGGGAACTGCTATTGTCATAAAGGGGATAAGATTGTCAGAGATAGAGACCTCGGATTTGTAAATTTCTCCAAATCCCCCCTCACCCCCCTTTGTTAAGGGGGATTGGGGGTTGTTTAAAGGGGAATTTCTATCCAATTCAGAAGTAACTACCACACTGCCTGTCTTATCGGTTATAGAGATTGATTCAAACTCTGCAAAGTTGTTCACATAGTTTTTTATTATTGTCTCCTTTTGCCAGTCCTGAAGATGAGTGCGGTTTATGTTCTGGGCGATGGCATTCAGTATCCTGATACCATTTGTTACATATAAATCAATCTGCTCCGCAGACCTCGATGCCACATTCAGATTACCCTCTGAGATGGATTTATATGCTGTGCTTCGGGACGACCAGATGGATACGATGCCGAATAAAAGAAGCGGCGCCAGGGAAGATGAGATGAGAAGCAATATGAGCTTTGATGATACTTTTTTCATAAAAACAATTAAGGAGAATGGAGAAACAGGAGAAAGGGGGGAAAACCTAACACCTTTCTCTTTTTAATTCCACTCTCCTTACATCAAGCGGGTAATCTGCAAAATTAACTAACAACCCTATTTCTTTATTGAGGGCTTTTAAATATGACCTAACTTGTGCATAATATTTCTTGTTAATGTCATCGACGGTCTTGAGTTCTACTACAATTTCACCTTCAACAATCAAATCAATTCTATGAACCCCCACTTCTATGCCACAATATTTAACAGTAATCTCTTTCTCTGATTCAAAAGTAAGTTCATGTTTTTTTAATTCAATCTTTAAGGCATTATGGTAAATACTTTCCAAAAATCCAGAACCTAATTCTTTATGGACGTTTATACAGCATTTTATTATCTTATCAGTTAAATCCTCTTTTCTCCACTTCCCCATTTTCACCCTTCTCCTTATTGTTTATGCCTCTGTTTCTCTGCTGGAACATACCAGTCTGCAATGTTTGCGAAGGTGCCGCGCCAGTCAACTTTTATACCCTCGAATCTCTCATGGACACCCACCAGATACTCTGTCCAGAATAGAAATATCCCAGGCGGGTCATCGAGCATCTCCTTCTGAAATTCAATATAGTATTCCTTCCGTTTCTCTCTATCGAAGGTTGTCCGCCCATTATCAAGGAGTTCATCAACCCTCTTATTTTTATAAGAAAACATATTTAAACCTTCTTTAATCCGAGATGAATGCCAGAATTGATAATTTATATCAGGGTTATTTATTGAGGCAATTTCTATAAATGCAGATTCAAAATCTTTTTGAATGAGTCTTCTACTCATAAAAGGCAAATCAATAAGTTCTATTTGTAGTTTTACTCCAACATCGAGCAATTGTTCCTGAATTAATCTCATACTTTTTTCTTTGACCTCATCCCCTTTATTTATAAGCACAGTGAACTTTAATTCCCTTCCATCTTTATCGAGGATATGGTTGCCATTGCTATCCTTCCATCCTGCATCTTTCAATAATTTCAATGCCTTTTGTGGGTTATATGAATATGGTTTTATATTATAATCATAAGCCCATGAGAGAGGATAAACAGTTCCGGCAGATACTTTACCCATTCCCTTTAATACCTCACGGACTATCTTCTCTTTGTCTATTGCATAATTCAATGCCTGACGGACTCTTTTGTCTAATATTCCCATTGTTTTGGTAGCCGCACCCTTTATGGGTGCGTTATTACGCAGGCTGAAGCCTGCGGCTACCAGAGGAGAAGGGTTCAGATTAAATGCAATCATGTAATAGTAGGGCTTTAATACTGAATAAGTTTTAAAGGAAGGGATGCTTTTTATAATCTCATAATCTAAAGGGCTTATTCCCGATGAAAAGTCTATCTCCCCGCGCATCAGTCTTGCCCACATAATCTTTTGATTTGGAAAGTTTTTTATGATGATTTTATTAAGATAGGGTCTGCCGTTAAAATAATCTTCGTTTGCCTTTAAAACAATCTCATCAGAAAATCCCCCCTCACCCCCCGATAAATACTTCAGGGGCAAGCTCTGCCCCTCTCCTCTTGCCCCTCTCTCCCTCTCCCTTTGGGAGAGGGTTGGGGTGAGGGGGGGTGATGGGACGAATTTATAAGCCCCTGTGCCGACAGGATGATAATTAAATTCAGTGTTATGTAAATCCTTCCCTTCTAATAAGTGCTTTGGTAATATTCCAACTCCGAGCCCATATAAAAATGAGGCATAGGGTTTTTGGAGGGTTATCTCGATGGTATATTTATCTATTACTCTTATTTCCTTAACCAGTTTAAAGTAACTCGCATAATTTCCTTTATTTTCAGGGTTCTTTACAGCCTTATAGGTAAATACAACATCCTCTGCTGTCAATTCCACACCATCATGAAACTTGACACCCTTTTTAAGATAAAATATCCATTTTAAACTGCCATCCCTTATCTCCCATGAAGATGCAAGATTCGGCTGCGGCTCGCCCTTTTCATTTATCTTTATTAGTCCATCAAATATAATAGATTCCACCTCTGATGATGGAGAACTAACTGAGATTATAGGATTTATTCCCGAAAATTCACGAAACTCACCCCAAATAACAACACCCCCGTAATGCTTTTTTTCAATAGGATTATTTTGGCAGGATATAAATAAGAAAACAGAAGGTAGAAGACAGAGGACAGAAAACAGAAGATGAAAAATATATGGCATGCCATATTATACCATTTTAAAAAGATATGGTAATAAATCCTAAAAATTCAATACCATTACATACCCACAAGAAACGCACAATATAATGTCTTTATCTCTTTACTCCCTGCCTTCTTAGTCTTTACCTTCATTCTTTTCACCCCCTTTCCTGTTAAGAATTAAGAGTTAAGAGTTAAAAGTTAAGAGTTTTTAATTTTTCACTCTTCACTCCTATGCTGCCTCTTTCATCAATTCCTGCGACACCTTGCCGAAATAGAGCCTGTCGCATACGACCTTCCTGAAATCTCCGTATCTTATATAGGCAGAGGTGCGGCACCCGCCGCCGCACAAAGGTGTATATGCGCATCCCCTGCACTCATTTTTCCATGAATCGGCGGTCATAAATTGTGTGTGCCTGTGTGTATAAATTCCTTTGATTAAATCGCCGACTGCAAATTCCTTTCTCCCCGCAAATCCGGCACACTTGTAAATTATACCCTGCGGGTCAATTGTATATGAATATTCCCTCGATGCCTCGCACGGTCCCAGACTGATATTTATGCCGCTCTTAAATCCCCTCTTTTCAATCTGTTTTATAAGATATAGCATATCCTCTACATTGGAAATGTCCGAGAAGGTGCATACCTCACTGCAGTTACTGCTGCCTCCAACTGCAGATTCTATATTCTTTAAAATCGGCTTGAAATTTATCGAGCCTATGTATCCTGAAAATCCCCTTTCTATCAATATATTCAGCAGTTTTGGGAGTTTACCTTTTGTATCGTCATCGAAGTTTCCATTCAAATAAATAGGAACCTTCCCTTTAATCTTCTCAAGATTCTTTAATATCTGGTCAAATGTCCCCCTGCCATCCTTAAAGCGCCTCTTTGAATTATGGGCGGATTCATCGCCGTCTAATGTTACCCTCACCCCTTTTAATCCCAGCGGTATAAGCCTCTCTACAAAACCGGCATCGAGGAGAACGCCGTTGGTAATGAT
>JACQEW010000123.1 GCA_016200365.1 Nitrospinota bacterium | reverse complement strand
CAGCAGCATCTCGCTTATAGGTTTACCTGCCGGAACCATAGGATATACATTTTCCTCCCTATCCACTATAAAGTCAATAATGACCGGTTTCGGCGTCTCTATCGCCTCTTTCAATACCTTTTTCACATCTTCGGGCTTCTCTGCCCTCAATCCTACAGCGCCATAGGCTTCGGCAAGCTTCACAAAATCAGGATGGCACTCCATACATGAATAGGAGTATCTTTTATTGTAAAACAACTCCTGCCACTGTCTTACCATACCCAAAAAACTATTATTAAGTATCGCCACTTTTACCGGCAGCCGATATTGAACAGCAGTAGCGAGTTCCTGTATATTCATCTGAATGCTGCCGTCACCTGCAATATCGAATACAATCTTATCTGGGAAGGCAGCCTGTGCGCCTATGGCAGCGGGAAAACCATAGCCCATTGTCCCAAGCCCCCCTGATGTAAGAAATGTCCTCGGTTTCTTAAACTTATAAAACTGCGCCGTCCACATCTGGTTCTGTCCAACCTCTGTGGTGATTATAGCCTCCCCTTTTGTCGCCTCATATATCTGCTCTATGACATACTGCGGCTTTATAACATTTTTTCCCTGTTTATACGATAGGGGATGTGTGTCTTTCCATTCTTTTATCTGGTCGAGCCACTCCTGATGGTCCTTTTTCCAGTTTTTCTTTTCCTTTTTTAACAGCCCGATGAGCTTTCGTAAGACATCCTTTGCATCCCCAACTATCGGTATATGGGCAGGAATATTCTTGCTAATGGATGTCGGGTCTATATCTATATGAATTATTCTGGCTTCTGTGGCAAATTCATCCACCTTGCCTGTAACCCTGTCATCAAATCTGGCTCCTATGCCGATTATTAAATCGGTATTTGTCAGCGACATATTCGAGCCGAATGTTCCGTGCATGCCGCACATACCAAGGGATAATGGATGCTCGGATGGAAAACCTCCGAGACCCATGAGGGTAGCGGTTACAGGGGTATGGGTAATATCGCTTAATTCCAGCAATTCCTTGCTGGCGCTGGATGAGATTATCCCCCCGCCGATGAATATTAAAGGTCTCTGGGCGGTCATAAATACATCCGCCGCCTTCTTTATCTGTCCTATATGCCCTTCATAAGTCGGCTGATAGCCTCTTATATGAACTTTTTCAGGATATTTGAATATTGTGCTTGCTGTCATTACATCCTTAGGCAGGTCAACCAATACAGGACCGGGTTTTCCTGTGGAGGCTATATAAAATGCCTCTCTGATTACGGACGATAGCTCATTCACATCTTTGACAAGATAATTATGTTTAGTGCATGGTCTTGTTATGCCGACAATGTCAGCCTCCTGAAATGCGTCGTTACCAATCATGGCTGTAGGAACCTGCCCTGTCAGGATAACGAGGGGGATAGAATCCATATATGCCGTTGCAATGCCTGTTACGGTATTTGTAGCGCCTGGACCCGATGTTACAAGACAGACCCCCACCCTGCCGCTTGCCCTTGCATATCCATCGGCAGCATGGACACCGCCCTGCTCGTGTCTTACGAGGATATGTCTTAAAGGCGATTTGAAAAGGACATCATAAATAGGGAGCACAGACCCGCCGGGGTATCCGAATATGGTATCCACACCCTCTTTGATAAGGCATTCTATTAATATTTCCGCACCTGTCTTTTTCATTTTATAAAATTAGCCACAGATTTTCGCAGATAAACACATGCGCAGCTCTTCCTCTATTTCATCCGCTGTATATTGAAATGGAGATACATTGAAACGGGCAAGTGAAAAAATAAAATCTGCCCGTCCAAGCCCTGCAATTTCAGCAGCCTTTTCCTGCGAAACAATCCCAAGCTCATACCATTTTACTGCTGCTGCAAGACGCATCTCTGACACAAATTCAGAAGGACTCTTTCTTACAGCAGAAAAAACCCCTTCAGGCATATCAATCTTTATTGCAACTGACATATATTACCTCCTGATTTATTTTATCACACTACCTTTTTAGCAATCCTGCATTATCTTTTTAGAACAAAAACCTCACCCTCCCCTCTCCCTCTCCCTATGGGAGAGGGTTGGGGTGAGGGTGGGTGAGGGGGATTTATAATTTCCTTAATATCAAGTTCCTTTAGCATGTTATCTGCCGTTGCGGGCAGTTTTCTAAAAGTCATATTTCAAGACCCTCTTTTTCAAGGCACTTGCTTCTAATGGTTTCCCGTAGGGGCTGTTCCCCGAACAGCCCGAAAAACGATTCGCTCGGGGAGCGAACACTGCATATTTTGTATGCTCAATCACCAAAACTACCTCTTTTTTAAAACCATCTGCAATCCCTTGCACCCATTCTCATTCTCCATATCACAAGTCTTTTGGAAATCAGATATAGCCCTGCCCATATTGCTTTTTTTATTCTTAAGTTATTAGCCCAAATCATCCATTTTCCTTTTTCTCAAGAGAGAGAATCTTCTCAAGTTCAACTATCAAAGGTGGAAGGTCTTTGGTAACTGTGTCCCAAACAATATCAAGGTCAATATCGAAGTAGCCATGTATGAGGTGGTTACGCATGCCAATAATATCCAACCATGGAACATTTATGTATTTATCTCTGACTTCAGTAGAAACCTTATTGGCTGCCTCACCAATAATCTCAATATCCTTGAGCAGAGAGAGAACAAGCATTCGATTATTATCAAGGTCGCTTCTCGACCTGTTAGCGACAAAAGACATTGCCTCTTTAGCCGCATCAAA
This sequence comes from Nitrospinota bacterium, assembly GCA_016200365.1. Classification (GTDB taxonomy): domain Bacteria; phylum Nitrospinota; class Nitrospinia; order UBA9942; family UBA9942; genus JACQEW01. Next base: position 4,138 of record JACQEW010000123.1, on the reverse strand, counting down.
CATATGCTGCAAACGAATAATATCATCCTTCCGCATATTGTATAATTGCCGAGGAAATTACCTCATTTCGGAAATATCTGCTCAATTCCTGCGGAGTCCGAATATCTACCTTTCTCCCCTCAAGAATTTCGGAAAGCTCCCGTTCTATATGAGCAAGCCCTAAGAAACCAGGACTTTGCCCTGATTCAAACTCCATAAGAACATCTATATCGCTGTCAGGACGAAAGTCTCTCCGCAGGACAGAACCAAAAAACGATAGTTTGCGGATATGATACCTCTTGCAAAATTCAGCAATCCTTTCTCCATGAATGTCAATATTGATTTTTCTATTCATAATTACCTCCTGCCTTATTTTATCACACTACCTTTTTCAAGCAACCATCCTCACCCTTTTGGCAAAGGCATTTACCTACCACTGCTCAATCAAAAGCTTGGGTATTATATTAAAATGTTCATCCCGACTAACCAATATTAACTCATATTGCAAAGCCGTGGCTGCAACCCAAATATCATTCTCAGGTATTGGGCAACCTTTTTTCATGAGACCTGTTTTAATTGATGAATACCCTTCCGCAGTCTCCTCATTTATAGAGAAGACAGAACATCTACTTACAAAATTTCTGATTTTATCTATGTTTTCCTTAATATGTTGTGATTTTTTAGCTCCGTATAGAAGCTCTCCAATAACTACAACTGAAATACATACCAGTTCTGATGCATCAAGTTTAGGAGGAATGCTTCTATCCCCGTTAAAAAGGGCGATTATTATATTGCTATCTAACAGATATTTACCACTCATGAGTATCTACTCTTTCACAGCCTTCTTCAATAGCTGACATAATAGCCTTTATGTCTTTTTTATCAATAATTCCACAAAATTCAGAGAAGCTTGTTTTAGGCTTTACAGTCTTTTTAGCTTTAAGAAACTCAGCAAAATCTTTTACCTCTTTTATCTCAGAAATCGGCAGAGATTTTATTAATTCTATTACCTCATCATATTTCACAGTTGCCATATAAATCACCTCCTCACGACAATTTGATAATAACTAACTAACCAAGTCTATCTTTAGCTTTATGCCTGAAAAACCAACGCTAAAGTTTTTCTCAACACTAACCACTCTTTAGGCTACCTATTCTTTAAAGCCATCTACAAATTCTTGCACCAATTCTCATTCCCCATATCACATGCCTTTTGAAAATCAGATATAGCCCTGCCCATATTTCCTTTGTTATAATAGGCATTATTTTACAATTCCATAATCTCTCTCAAACTCTGCTTCAATAATTCCATCTTTTCCAATCCTATTTTTCCGATTTTATTTTTCACTCGCCTTTTATCTATTGCTCGTAGTTGAAAAATTAAGGCTACAGAAACAGTATCAAGATTATTCAACCTGTCAGGTTCAATTATAAAAGCAAAAGGGAAATCAGCAGCCTTTTGTTTAGAAGTAAGGGGAACTATTAAAACAGTAGGAAGTTTTTCTGAAGCTATTGTCTGGACAATAACAGCAGGTCTTAGTCCAGCCTGTTCATGTCCTCCAGATGGAGGAATCTCCACCAAATAAATGTCTCCTGCCTGCATTATAAATTATCCTCAAAATTCAGGAAAGCTTCGTCACTTAGTTTATCCCATTCTTCAAATTCCCTTTTAATATCAAAATCATATTCTCGCTGACGAATAATTGATTCTTTGAATAAGCGCATAATTTTCATGAGGTTTGTTGCCTGTTCATCTGAAAGGTCATTAAACTCATTTAATATTTCATCTTTATACTTCACGGATGTTGCCATTTTTATACCTCCTCTAATAAATTATTCTTAAATATATTACAATAATAAAACTTCAAATTCATTATTAAAACTGTATGCACGCCTGCATATTTTTTACTTCTTGCCTTATTTTATCACACTGCCTTTTTCAAGCAACCCTGCATTATCTTTTTAGAACAAAAACCTGATTAACCACAGATAGACACGGAAAAAACACGGAAAAATGAGTTTCAAAAAAATCCGTGTTACTCCGTGATAAATCCGTGATAGTTTTTATAATTTCCTTAATATCAAGTTCCTTTAGCATGTTATCTGCCGTTGCGGGCAGTTTTCTAAAAGTCATATTTCAAGACCCCTATTTTCGTTCGTTCCCCATATCACAACCCTTTTGAAAATCAGATTTTATCCGATTACTCTCCGACAGATACTTTTAAGGATACTTAAACCGTATGTCTACTTAAAACCCTATTCTTCTCTTATGTGGTAAAGGCGGTTTCATTAACTGCCGAATAGCATCAAAGATAGCTCTAATCTCAGCATCATGTTTTTCAATCTTTCTCTCCAATTCGCTCAATTTATGAGAAAGCTCTTTATGGGTTGATAAGATTTCCCGTAGTTTTGTAAACGCTCTCATAATTTGAATATTAACAAGTATAGCTCTTTTACTGTTCAAAACACCTGAAAGCATTGCCACGCCATTTTCAGTAAAGGCATAGGGAGGTTTACGGGTGCCTCCCCAGCTTGATGTGCCAAAATGGCACTTCAAACTATCAAATTCCTCTTTTGATAGCTGAAACATAAAATCATTAGGAAATCGCTCTATATTTCTACGAACCTGACGGGTTAATTGTGATGTTTTTACCCCATAAAGACTTGCTAAATCTCTGTCAAGCATAACCTTCTGTCTTCTAATTAAAAATATTTTTCTCTCAATTGTTTCTATATGAACAATCGTATCTTTCATAAAATTTTTTATTCCAGTTGAATTACCAGGTAAGGTGCTGGAGCATTATTTTTTTCAATGTTGCCTTAAATACTTTAGCATGTCATCTGCCGTTGCGGGCAGTTTTCTAAAAGTCATATTTCAAGACCTGACCCTCTTTTCCGCTTTTTTCTTATATTTTTACCTGTCTGCCATTGGCACAGGCAGGCAAGATATTTTAGCATGTTATCTATCGTTGTGGGCAGTTTTCTAAAAGTCATATTTCAAGACCTGACCCTCTTTTCCCATGGAGAAAGTAAAACATCAGGATTTACGATTCCCTGAAGTATGCCGTCATATCTTGCCAGAGCCGCGTTAGCCTTGCCAATAAGACGGACAAAATCAGCCCAGGGTAAAGATGAGAACGGCAATTTCTCCGGCTCATACGTTTTCATATATTATGTCCTCCAAATTTGCATCATAAATAACGGGGTTTCCCCCCTGCCTTTCAGATTCATTTAGATATTTTCCATAATCCTGCATAAAAGCTTCATTGGAGACCTTGGTGGACATAACCCGCCCTATATGACTATTAGCTATCATACCATATTAATTAGTTCTGGCGTTTTAGGGGGTCTTTTATTAGGAAATATTTTGCCACAATTGGGACATTTAAACCTCTCACTATATACTTCATATCCAATACTTAACATTATTTGTGGTGGAAAAGTGCATTGACAAAGGTTATAACCAAGGCTTTTTGCAATTTGAACTTCTGCTAATTTAGCAGCTTTTTCAGCCTCCTCAAGTGTTTGTGTAATAACTGTTTTTTCGTTACCAGCTGGCAGTAAATCTTTTGCATCCTTTACAAGACCTATAGCATTCTTCAATAAGCTTAAAGTAGATTTAACTGCTGTTATCCAATCAATATCCATTTCTATCTCCTCATATTAGCTATTACCTATCTCTTTTCTAAAGCCATCTGCAAGACCTTGCATCCATATTCATCTCCCATATCACAAGCCTTTTGAAAATCAGATATAGCCCTGCCCATATTTCCCTTTTCATAATAAGAAATCCCACGATTGGTGTAGGCTTCGGCAAGATTCGGGTCTAAGGCTATTGCCTTATTGCAATCCTCAATCGCCATGTCATGTTGCCCTTTGATATAATAAGCAAACCCACGATTGTCGTAGGCTTTGGCAAAATTCGGGTCTAATGCAATTGCCTTATTGTAATCCTCAATCGCCCTGTCATGTTGCCATTTGTCAATATAGGTAACCCCACGATTGTGGTAGGCTATGGCATTATTCGGGTCTAAGGCTATTGCCTTATTGTAATCCTTAATCGCCATGTCATGTTGTTTCTTGCTATAATAGGCATGTCCACGATTGTTGTAGGCTATGGCATTATTCGGGTCTAAGGCTATTGCCTTATTGTAATCCT
>JACQEW010000122.1 GCA_016200365.1 Nitrospinota bacterium | reverse complement strand
CTGTGCCTCTGTGTCTCTGTGGTTAAAAAACAGGAGGATATATGAAAAAGGCATTGATTACAGGTATTACAGGTCAGGATGGCTCGTATCTGGCAGAATTTTTATTGGAAAAGGGTTATAAGGTCGCGGGCATGGTAAGGAGGTCTTCTACCGAGAGTTTTGAAAGAATAGACCATATCAAGGATAGAATCGAATTAAAACAGGCAGACCTCCTTGACCAATTATCCATAATAGACGCTATAAAGGAGTTTGAGCCTGATGAGATATATAACCTCGCTGCCCAATCCTTTGTTCCAACATCGTGGACTCAGCCGATACTCACAGGAGAATTTACCGCACTTGGGGTTACAAGGATGCTCGAGGCAATACGGCATATAAATAAAAATATTAAATTTTATCAGGCGAGCAGCAGCGAGATGTTTGGAAAGGTTCAGCAGATACCCCAGAATGAAAAAACCTCCTTTTATCCGAGAAGCCCCTACGGGGTGGCAAAGGTCTATGGACACTGGATAACTGTAAACTACAGAGAGAGCTATAATATATTTTCCTGCTCCGGCATACTTTTCAATCATGAATCCCCGCGGCGGGGCAGGGAATTTGTTACAAGAAAGATAACAGAGGGTGCAGCAAAAATAAAACTGGGACTGGCAAAAGAGCTCAGGCTTGGCAATCTTGAGGCAAAGAGAGACTGGGGATATGCAAAGGATTATATACGGGCGATGTGGCTTATGCTCCAGCGGAAAGAGCCGTCGGATTATGTAATTGCTACGGGTAAAGAGCATTCTGTAAAACAGCTGGTAGAGATTGCCTTTGGACATCTGGGGCTTAAGTGGGAGGATTATGTCTTCATAGATCCTGCCCTCTTTCGCCCGGCAGAAGTAGACCATCTGGTCGGCGACTGTTCTAAAGCAAAGAGGGAGCTTGGCTGGGAGCCTCATGTATCGTTTAAGGATCTGATAGAAATGATGGTAGAGGCGGATATGGAAAGACTAAAACATAGTAAGGAGTAAGGAGTAAGCAGTAGGCAGTAAGCAATAGATATTTTACTGCTTACTCCTTACTGCTTACTGACTTTTTATGCGTGTTCTTATCACAGGTATTACAGGCTTTGTCGGCTCTCATCTATCGGAATTTTTAATTAAAAAAGGATTTGAGGTATTTGGAACCACATATTCCGGCAAGGCGTTACCTTCAGAAAGGATAAAAATTTTTAATTGCGATATAAGAGATGCCGCCGGTATCAAAAATATAGTATCTGATATTAAACCCCATCGGATATATAATTTATCGGGCATATCCTTTCCCCCCGACTCTTTTAAGAATCCGAGAATGACATTTGATATTAATTTTTACGGGACAATGAATCTTATAGAAGCAGTAAGAGGGACGGGCTTGGATTCTAATATATTGTTTGTAGGCTCTTCAGATGAATACGGTGTTGTAGCCGACAGATATATACCTATCAGCGAAGAATGCCTTTTGAACCCTTTAAGCCCCTATGCAGCAAGCAAGGCAGCCGCAGACCTTTTGTCCTATTCATGCTTTAAGACCTACGGCATGAATATAGTCAGGGTAAGACCCTTTAACCATACAGGACCAGGACAGAGATATGATTTCGTTTGCTCTGATTTTGCAAGGCAGATTGCAGAGATTGAATCCGGAATTAGAAAACCTGTTATCTATACAGGCAATCTCGATGTAGAGAGAGATTTCAGCGATGTGAGGGATATAGTATCTGCATACTATCTCGCCCTTGAAAAAGGCGTAAGCGGCGATGTCTATAATATATGCTCTGAAAGGGCTTATTCCATACGCTGGATTCTCCATACCCTTTTAGGTTTTACAAAATTATCTGTCGAGATAAAAGAAGACCCTTCTAAGATGAGAGCGGCAGATATTAAAATATTAAAAGGTGATTGCAGTAAATTTAAGATGATAAGCGGTTGGAAACCGGCAATACCCTTTGAAAAGACCCTTCGAGATCTGCTTGACTACTGGAGAGAAAAGACTTCCAATCGTTAATCATCAATCCTGCACGGATCTATCTTTTACCCCTCTCAATCATAAACACTGCTGTCTTTGCAATCTTGGTATTATCCTTTTTGCATCCATTAGGACACAGAATAGGCTTGCCCTCACGGGTCGCCTGGTAAAAAATCTCCCTTGTTACCAGAAACAGAGTTCCGCATTCTCTGCAAGTAACGGAAGCCGAGGGCTTTTTCCTCCTCTCATCTTTCCGTCTTGCCTGATGTATCCTCTTCTCCTTCCCTTGCTCCTTATAACTCTGGTCTATTCGCAGCCTTCGATTGCCCGTTTTTCTCCTATCCGTTCTTCTCTGCTCAAGCATTTTTTTGATGTGAAATTATAAAAATTTACCACAGAGGCACGGAGACACAGAGAAAGAAAAAAAGATTAAAAAAGAGGCAAGATGCAAGAGGCAAGAAAAAAAATCTTGCTTCTGGCTTCTTACTTCTTGCTTCTTGTTTTCCTCTGTGACCTCTGTGTCTCTGTGGTTAAATCAGGTCTTTGTTTCTCCCTTTTTGCATGATTCGCCGACCCATGTCAGATAATCAGGCAAACCGTCTATTATCGGAACTGCGATAATCTCAGGAACTTTGTAGCTGTGGTTCTTCTTTACATAATCCATTAACGGTTTGAACAATTCCGGTTTGCTCTTAACGACCATAAGAGCTTCCTTTTCCTCACAGAGCTTCCCTTCCCAGAAGAATATGGATTTTATAGGCTGTATAATATTCGCACAGGCTGCAAGTTTCTCCTCTACCAATCCTTTGCCAATCTTTTCGGCTTCTTCAATAGAGCCGGCAGTGATAAATATCACCACAAAGTCTGTCTTCTGTTCTCTGTCCTCTGTTTTCTGCATTCTACCTCCTTGAAAGCCTTGTCAGATAATAGCCGGTATAAAATTCTACGATGCCAACGAGACTTAAATTAAGAAGCGCCCCCATTCTTGTATTTCCAAAAAAGAGGAGAAAGACATACAGCATTGTGGCAAACCCCATTGTTTGCAGAACAAGACCCGAATAGTAAAAAAGAACCTGCATAAAAGCTCAGTAAGCAGTAGGCAGTAAGTAGGAAAAATATCTACTGCCTACTTCATACTGCTTACTGTTTTTTAGCCTCCCCTATCAAATCATACTCCATTGCCTTTGTAATTTTCACGGGCAGAATGTCACCGGGACTCACATCACTTCTTTCAATATAAACAACTCCATCAATCTCAGGAGCCTGTGTCTGCATCCTGCCGCTTATCAATAACCCGTTATCATCGGATGCCCCCTCTATAAGAACATCCTGCGTCGTTCCAATAAACCTTTTGTTAATCTCCAGAGAGACCTTTTTCTGTTCTTTCATTATAGCATCTCTCCTGACTTTTTTTACATCTTCGGGTATCTGTTCTGGCATCTCTGCTGCCTTTGTACCTTCTTCCTGCGAATAGGTAAAAACGCCGAGATGTTCAAACCGCATCTCTTTGACAAAATTTAAGAGATGTTTGAAATGGCTGTCTGCCTCTCCCGGAAATCCTACAATAAAGGCTGTCCTTATTGCAATACCCGGTATCATTTTTCTTATCTTCCCCATCAAATCCCTTATCTCCGTTTCCCTTTCCTGTCGCATCATATTCTTTAATATCTCATCATGACTATGCTGCAGCGGCAGGTCTATATATTTACATATCTTCTCCTCATCCTTAATGGTGTTTATCATGTCATCCTTCAAGAATGCAGGGTAGCAGTATAAGAGCCGTATCCATCTAATGCCGTCAATCTTCACCATCCCTTTAAGCAGTTCTGACAGACCATTTTTCATGCCTGCATCCGCCCCATACATAGTAGTATCCTGTGATATTAAATTTATCTCCTTTACCCCTTGTCCTGCGAGCATTTCCGCCTCTCTAAAAATCGAGCCGGCAGAGCGGCTTTTAAAGGTACCGCGGATTTTCGGTATAATACAGAAGGAGCAGCGGTTTGAACACCCTTCAGCGATCTTTAGATAAGCGGTGTATTTGGGGGTGGTTAAAATTCGAGGGATGTTTTCGTTAAGGTCAAATACAGGCTCTCCAACTTGCAATCTTACCTCCCCTTTTTCCCCTCCTTTGTAAGGAGGGGAAAAAGGGGAGGTAGATTCTATTATCTCTGTTACACCTTTAAAATCACCTGCACCTAAGAGATAATCAATTTCCGGTATCTCCTTAATAATTTCGTCCTTATATCTCTGGGACAGACATCCCATGACAATCAGCTTCTGACATCTGCCGCTCTTTTTATATTCCGCCATCTCGAGGATGGTGTCTATGGATTCCTCCTTAGCCGAGGCGATAAAACCGCAGGTATTAACCACTATCACCTCAGCCTCAGCCTCATCGGATGTGATAGAATATCCTTTGCTTATAAGATTACCCAGAACGATTTCGCTGTCAACTGTATTCTTAGGGCAGCCGAGGCTCACCAATCCAATCTTTTTAAAAGCTTTATTCATAAATTATTTTTAGACAGGATTAACAGGATAGACAGGATGAATTATAAAGAAATTAAAATATCCAGTTAATCCTGTTATCCTGTCAAATTTTCTTTAAATTATATCACAGTTTAACGGAACCGGAAACATGTAAGAATAAGCCTGATAGGATAGGGGATAGGAAACTCGCTAAAATCTACTAAATCCTTGATTAATAAAAATATCTTGACATTAAGAAAATAAGGGATTATATTTATAAATTGAGAATTTTATTTTAAAAAGCTCCTTATTTGTATACATTTATAATATTTTTCGATCGAAAAGTCAATCTAAAATTACATATTAAAAATTTTGGGAGGTTATTGTGCATACCGGAAGGGGGGATAGACCTTTATGCCAGGGATTAAGGTTAAGGAAAATGAATCCTTTGAGAATGCCCTGAGGAGATTTAAAAAACAATGCGAAAAGGCTGGTATCTTGTCGGAAATAAGGAAACGAGAGTATTATGAAAGCCCGAGCCTGAGAAAAAAGAAGAAGATGCTGGCAGCAAGGAAAAAGATGGGACGCTTTGGCGCCAGATATTATTAGAGGTTATATGCCGCTAAAAGAGAGATTGATGGAGGATATGAAGGATGCCATGAAAAAGGGGGAGCAGATTAAGCTCTCCGCCATCAGAATGGTCAGGGCAGGGATAAAGAACAAAGAGATAGAATTTGGAAGGGAACTCAGGGATGAAGATGTAATCGCCGTTATTAATTCTGCTATAAAGCAGAGAAAGGATTCCTATACCCAGTTTCTGAATGCAAAACGGATGGATCTGGCTGACAAGGAGAAGAAGGAGATTGAGATACTTTCAGTCTATCTGCCCGAACAGCTCGGCGAAGAGGATATAAAGAAGATGGTCAGAGAAGTTATCTCGGAAACAGGCGCCTCTACATCCAGGGATATGGGAAGGGTAATGAAGGCTCTGATGCCGGGCTTAAAAGGAAAGGCGGACGGCTCCCTGGTAAATAAAATTGTGAGAGAGATGCTGCCTTATGGTGAACAATTACAGTTTTTGAAGCCTTGCAAGGAGGATGGGAGTGGGGAGTTATATTCCTGACGAGATAGTGGAGGAGATAAGGACCCGGAGCGATATCGTAGAGGTAATATCCGAGCGCATCCAGTTGAAAAAAAGCGGCGCCAATTATAAAGGACTCTGTCCTTTTCATTCCGAAAAGACTCCATCGTTTATTGTAAGTCAGGGAAAGCAGATATTTCACTGCTTCGGGTGCGGCACAGGCGGGAATGTCTATCAGTTTATAATGCAGATAGAGAATATCCCTTTTCCTGATGCGGTATTATATCTTGCAAAAAGATACGGCATTAATATACCCGAGCAGAAAGGGAAGGGTATAAACAGCAGTCAAAAAAGCATCCTTTATAATGTCAACGGGCTTGCATCGGATTTTTTTCACAGACAGTTATTGGAATCTCCACAGGGAAAGGCTGCAAGGGAATACTTAAAAAAAAGGGGAATAAATGATGATACGGCTAATGTTTTTAAGATAGGATATGCCTCGCCTTCACGAGAAGGGATTCAGCAATTTTTCAAAAAGAAAGGGGTCTCTGTTGATACACAGAGGCTTGCCGGGCTTATAAAAGAAAAGGAGGATGGCGGAGGGTATATAGATAAATTCAGGGACAGGATTATTTTTCCCATATCCGATACAGAGGGCAGGGTTGTCGGTTTTGGGGGGAGAATATTAAATGATACGGAGGACAGACCGAAATACTTAAATTCCCCTGAAACACCTGTTTATAAAAAGAGCGATATACTCTACGGACTCAATCTCTCGAAAGAGCAGATACGGAAGAGTAAAGAGGCATTTCTGGTTGAGGGTTATTTTGACCTCATAACTGCATATCAGAATGGCGTAAAGAATATAATTGCCACATCGGGCACAGCCCTGACGGAAAACCATGCAGGGGTTTTGAAAAGATATACAGATAATATTACGCTGCTTTTCGACGGGGATGAGGCAGGCAGGAGCGCGTCCATGAGAGGAGGCGTGGCTCTCCTGAATAAAGGAATCAAAGTGAAAGTTATCCCCCTTCCGTCAGAGAAGGATCCCGACAACTTTATAAAAGAGAAAGGGATGGAAGGTTTCTTGAGCGCTGCAAACGGGGCAAAGCCTTATATGGAATATATAATAGAAAAGGCTATATCCGAATCGGATATGAAAAATACAGATGGAAAAATAAAGTGTGTCAGAACAGTCCTTCCCTATCTGTCTCTTCTAAACAGCTCGATAGAGAGGAGTGTTTACCTGTCGCTGCTTGCTGATAGGACAGGGATTAAAGAAAAGGCAATAATGGAGGAGATGAATAAACAGAGAGTCGAGAGTCGAGAGTCGAGAGTCGAGAGTCAAAAACCCCGAACCCCGAATCCCGAACCCCAAGTCCCGAATAGGGCGGAGAGGATACTCGTCCAGTTAATGCTTTTAGACAGCAAAAATATAGATAAGATTAAAAGGCACATTTCTGCCGATGATTTCAATGACAGCGATATGGCAAAGATAACATCCATCCTGTTCAGCCTTTCCGGCAGGGAGGAAGGGGTAACCCTTTCGCAGGTAATGGACATGCTCCATGATGAAAGATTGAAAAGACTTGCATCCGAGCTGGCATTTGAAAACATAGAGTATCAGGAAGTGGATAGGAATATATCGGATTGCATAAGATATATAAAGAGAAGCAGGATGGATATAAAAAACATGGTTCGGCAATTAAAGACAGCGATATTGGATGGAAACCATAAGCAGTTTAAAGAGCTGCAGGAGCAGATTTTAAAATCGAAACAAAACTTGTCCTGAACTTGCCCCTGACTGCCCCTGATAGAATCAGTCAGGGGTATCAGGGGCAGGATCTAAATATCCGGAGGAAAAAATAAGTTATGGGAAGGAAGCCAAAGATAGCAGAGGTAAACCGTCTCATCTCTATGGGAAAAGAGAAGGGGTTTTTAACCTATGAGGAGGTTAATGACGCCCTCCCGCCCGATATAGTATCCGCGGAGCAGATTGACGATATAATGATGCTCTTCGGCGAGATGGATATAGAGCTTGTCGAGGCGGGACGAAAAAGCCAGAGGGTTGCACTGGCAATAGAAGAAAAAGAGAGTATCGAGGAAGATTTCAAGTTTGAAGATGAGGGATTGATATCTTCCGATGACCCGGTCAGGCTCTACCTTAAAGAGATGGGGACTGTCCCCCTTCTTACGAGGGAAGGGGAGGTAGTTATTGCAAAAAGGATCGAAGAAGGGCAGAACGAGGTTATCTATGCCGTTGTAAATTGCCCGATCACCATCAGGGAGATAGCTTCTATCGCCGACAAGCTGAAAGGCGGAAAGATACCGATTCGGGAAGTGGTAAACTGGGGAGACATGGATGAAACAGACAGCGGGAAGATACGGGAAGAGACAAAGAGGGTGCTGAAATTAATCAAAGAATTGAAGACCGTCAGCAACAGGCTGGGACTACTGAAGGCAAAGCTGAAGGGTAAATTGAATGAAAAAAAGAGGAAAAAGATAAAAGAAGATGAGAAGACGGTAAAGCTCCGTGTAGCAGAGATTATTAAAGATATAAATCTTGACCAGTCGCAGATGGACAGGATAATACAGAAGATTGACGGCTTCGTTAAGAGGATACATCAGTGTGAGGTTGTAATATCGCAGCACTGTCGGGAATTGAACATTACTTCCGAGGATTATAGGGTGCTTGCAAAAAAAATAAAGAACAGCAGCAATCTGGTGAAGCTGGAGAACGGAAGGGGTATTCCGAAAAAGGTGTGCATGGAGCTTGATAAAAAGGTTAAAAATATACAAAGAAAAATAAAGAGGGTAGAATTGGAAGCAGGCATGACCAGGGATGAGCTTGTAGAGACATTGAAGGCGATAGATAAAGGGAGAACGAAGGATAAATTGGCTAAGAGAGAGCTGGCAGAGGCCAACCTGAGATTGGTAGTAAGTATCGCAAAGAAATACATAAACAGGGGGCTCCACTTTCTCGACCTCATTCAGGAGGGAAATATAGGACTCATGAAGGCAGTGGATAAGTTTGAATACCGCCGCGGCTACAAATTCAGCACATACGCCACATGGTGGATAAGACAGGCTATTACCAGAGCTATTGCAGATCAGGCAAGGACTATACGAATTCCTGTTCACATGATTGAGACCATAAACAAGCTCATAAGGACATCGAGACTCCTCGTTCAGGAGGTCGGCAGAGAGCCTACATCGGAAGAGATTGCAGAGAGGATGAACCTCCCTGTAGAAAAGGTAAGGAAGGTTTTAAAGATTGCAAAGGAGCCCATATCGCTGGAAACTCCTATCGGGGAAGAGGAAGACAGCCATCTGGGAGATTTCATCGAAGATAAAAAAGTCATTTCCCCTGTAGAATCTGTCATAAAAATGAATTTGAAAGAGCAGACATTAAAGGTCCTCCAGACGCTGGCATCGAGGGAAGAAAAGGTATTGAGAAAGAGATTCGGGATAGGCGTTGAGAGCGAGCATACCCTTGAAGAGGTGGGACAGGATTTCGATGTTACAAGGGAAAGGATACGGCAGATAGAGTCAAAGGCATTAAGGAAGCTCAGGCATCCCAGCAGAAGCAAGCAGCTGAAAAGTTTTATTGAAGGATAAGAAAGTATCAAAGAGTCAGAGCGTCAAAGTATCAAAACATCAAGGATTTCTCTGACTCTCTGACACTATGATGCTTTGACACTTTACTTATGGGGGGCCCATAGCTCAGCTGGAAGAGCTACCGGCTCATAACCGGTAGGTCCCTGGTTCGAACCCAGGTGGGCCCACCAAATCAATGCAGGGATAAAATTCTCCTGTTAGAGATTTTTTAGAGATCTAAATATCCCTGCAATAGACATATCTCTGGTATATAGTCTGAATAACCCCCTGTGTCCCCCTTAACAAAGGGGGATTTACTGCTTTGGTATTGAGACTGAATCCTCTTCAAAATCACCCTGTGCAGCCCCTGTATGACAGGCACCGCAGTTTGAAAAACTGCCTATGGACTTTCTCTTAAAGACATCCGGCTTTATCTTTCTGTGCTCTTTTAATATGTAAGGAACTTCAGTAATCCTCAATGGTGTAGCTGAGCCTATGCTTTTTAAAATTTTACCTGCCCATTCAGAACTCCCCCTTTCAGCCGGGCTTTCAATGAGATATGAAAGTATCTCCTTACCTGTCTTCTCATCAAGGGCAAGATTCTCTCCAAAATGCCTATCCGAACCCTTCATCAATGCCTCCCATGACCTCTTAGGAAGAAATTCTGGCGGATATAAAAAATGGCAGGAAGAACATTCACTTTTATAAATAGCATTTTCCGCAATTGCAACCCTCCCCGCCCCTTTATGTCTTCCACCCTTCTCATGTTTTTCATGCCTCTCATGCCTTTCACCCTCTTCATCCTCATCTGCAAAGACAGAGGCATTAACAGCTAAACTCAATGTCAAAATACCTGCAATTAAAATCTGTTTTACAACATACCTAATCTTCATGTTTCCTCCCTTTACCCCGTTAGAAAGGCGAAGACTTTCTAACGGGGTTTACTTCAATGACATCATGTAAGTAACAAAATCACCCTTTTCTTTTGGTGTACACTCCCTCTCCAATACCCCTGTACAGTTTCTCTTAAACCACTTTTCAACCTTCTCAGGGTCAGTAAATCTTTCCTTATTTACTGCCGGAGAGAGCGGGTCTATTGGTTTGCCTACCGGCGTCCTTCCACCCTTTGCAGTGTCATCCGTATGACAGGATGTACAGGATATCTCTTCTTTTTTTTCAGAGTGCATTCTCTTTAAAAAGAAGAGCTTTTTCCCCTCTTCGGCGCTGAATGACTTCTCACCTGAGTCTTTCAGATATTTACCCATGAGAGACTGCATCGGGGCATTTAAATTACCTGCATCTGCAATATTTCCATTTAAAAGCAATACTGCAAAAGCCAATACCGATACAAAATATATCTTCTGTCTCATACCAAACCTCCTTTCTATAATTTATTTTTCAGGTATATAAATATCCCTGTCCTCAAATGAGCCGATATCAGAGCCGGGGTGACAGGCAATACAGTTGCTTTTACTCACTATAGATTTTCTCTTATAAACCTCGTCAGATATCTCAGAGTGTTTCTTCATCCAGTAGGGTATATCCGTAATCTTTATTGGCGTATCGCCCTTTTTAATTGAATAGAGCAGCTTTTTAGAGGCTTCAGAGACTGAATGCTCTGCTGAAGATGAAACAAGATAACCGAGTATTTCTTTTTGTGTAATATCATCAACTGCTGCATCCTCTCCAAAATGATTACTAAGTCCTGACATAAGTTTTTCCCATGATGAAGCAGGAAGGAGATTCGGATGAAACCCTATATGACATGACTTTGCACACTCCTCTGCCCATTTCTTGTTATGTTTTAATTCCACCACAAACCCCTTGTCATCCACAACCTGCATCTTTACCCTGGAAAAGTCAGTTTTCCCTTTAGGGGGCAGATATACAAGCCCCAATCCTCCAAGTATTACAACAAATATCCAGACAATAAGCCTTGCCACAGAAAGCCCCTCTTCCTTCATGTGTGATACCCTCTCACTCCATGACTCCATATCTTCCTTATAACCTGTAAACATTGAGTAGATTATATTTTCCTTGAGTATGAAGTGATGAATCAAGGC